>JBFMCJ010000054.1 GCA_040754675.1 Bacillota bacterium | reverse complement strand
TGGCGGGCGCCGCCCCGGCATCGCGAAAGATGATCCGGGCCGTCTCCTCGCCGACGGTCCGGTCGCGGTCGCCGACCACGACGAGCATCAGCGTCTGGCGGGCTATGCGCCCGTAGTCCTCCAGAATGCTGGGCTGGCCGCGAGCAAAGGCCAGGGCCGTTCGGGGCGGATCCCCCGGCTCGACCGCCATCAGGGCCTTGGGCTGCGGCAGTCCGGCGGGCGCGGCCCGGGCCGCCAGGTTGGCGGCGATGACGCCCCCCAGCGAGTGGCCGACAAACGCCACGTACTCCAGGTCGGGCTGAATGCCACCGTCGCGCACCAGCGTTTCGAGCGCAGCTTTCACGGCGGCCTCAGCATGGTCTGTCATGGCCGGCGGCGGCGTGGCCAAGGTCTCCTGGTAGCGCGGGTAGATCACGATATGGCCCCTGCGAACCAGGTGCTGGATCCACCCCAGGTAGGGGTCGGGCACCATGGCGCCCCATCCATGCAGGAACACGACCACCGGCGCCCGGGTAGGGGCCGGCTCTGCCGGCTCGAAGATCCAGTACTGCTCGGCGCCGGTGCCGCCCACCCTGCGCCGAACGGCGCCATAAGGGTACTCGTGCCCGCCCGGGCCGTAGCCGGGCTGGACGGGCGGCGATGGGGCAGTCACCACGTCCGCTCCGCCGCCCTGGGCTGCTGCGCGGCTCTCCCGGCCCGGCGGTACTCTCCCGGGGGCGGCCAGCGCCACGAGGGTTGCGAGCAGGATGGCCAGGACCACAGCACGCACGCCGCTTCGGACCTCCCGCTGGGGAGTTTATGCTCGTCATACCTGTTCGGACGACCGCCAGCCTCGAACGGCCGGGAGCGCAGCACGGCTCTTCTCACCAGGTTTGACGGGCCGCCCCGGCAGCCGGTAAAATGAGAGAGCCGTTCCGGCGGCGACCATTCCAACACAGCGCGACCCTACGTGTGGCCACCAGATCGCCGAATCCGCCCGGTGCCCACCCGGGCGGAGCGGGGGACCCAGGTTCGGGGCGAATTCGGCCTGCGGGCCGATAGGGCGACCTCGGCTGCCCGAGCCCGTCAGCTAACCTCGCAGGCGTGGCAGAGGGGGCGAGCCCACGGGGCGCTTTTTCGCCCTGGGGTGCTGTCCCCGGGGTTTTTCTGTCTCATCGGGGCCGCGCAGGGCGCGCCGTGCCACAAACGGGGGTGCACGGGCATGCTCCGCGTGATTCGGCGGGTCCGTTTCGTCCTGGCTCTCCTTGTTTTGTCCGCCGTTGTCTGGCCGGCCGCGATGGGTATCTTCCCCGCGGCTGCCTCGGCGGCGCCCGCCGGGGACAGGGTGCTTCACATCGTTCTCGACGGCGCCAAGAGCCGGGAGGCCGAACTGCAGGCGGTGGCGGCATACCTCCGACAGGTCGGCATCGACGCCCAGGTGAGGGTCTGGGAGTACCAGACCCTGGTGGCCGAGGCCCAGAAGGGCACACGGGACGCCTACGCGACAGACTGGGGCAGCGCCACGTTCTTCCCGGTCGACCTGGCCATTCCGAAGTTGAAGACGGACGACCGGGGCAACTTCTCGTTCTATTCCAATCCCGAGGTGGACCGTCTCTTCGAGATTGCCTCCACCACCACCGACGCGGCCGAATCGAAAGCGGCCTACCTCAAGGCCCAGGAGATCATCTACCAGGACGCTCCCTGGATCTTCGGCTACTACCGGGACACGATAGAGGCGGCGTCCGCCCGGGTCATGAACTGGCGGCCTTCGGTGGATAACCGCACCAATCTCCACGACGTGTGGATCCAAGGCGGCGACACGCTGGTGGTGGCCATGCGGGCCGACCGCATCGTGACCTTCGACCCGGCGGACTACCGGGACCGGGACACCGAGACCGTGCTGCGCAACATGTTTGACGGGCTGGTCACCCGCACGCCCGACGGCGAGGTCGTCCCGGAAATCGCCGAATCGTGGGAGCAGCCCGATCCCACCACGTACGTCTTCAAACTGCGCCGTGGCATACGCTTCCACAACGGCGAAGCGCTCACCGCCGACGACGTCGTCTTCACGTTTGAGCGCATCCTGTCGCCCACGGGCCTGGACGGCCGGCCGTCGCCGCGCCGGGGCCTTCTCGGCCCTCTTTCAAAGGTGGAGAAGCTGGACGACTACACGGTGAAGATGGTGCTCGATAACCCGTTCCCGGCCTTTTTGCAGCTTCTCGTACACACCCAGATCGTCCCGAAGGATTACATGACCGACGTGGGGACGGCCGGATTCGTGCGCCACCCCGTCGGCGCCGGGCCCTTCAAGTTCGAGCGAGGACGCCTGGATGGCGACATCGTGCTTGAACGTTTCGACGGCTACTACGGGGGTTCGCCCGATCTGCCGCCGGTGGAGCCGCCCAGACTCAGCCGGGCGGTTTTCCGGATGATGCCCGAGCCGGGGTCGCGGGTGGCGGCGCTCCTGGCAGGTGAGGTTCACATCATTCACGAGGTGCCGCCCGACCTGGTGGCGCGGCTTGAACGGACCGGGGGCGTCCAGGTGAAGGTCGCTCCGGGCACCCGCCTTTACGAGATCGAGCTGAACACCCAGCGCTTCTCAGACCCCCGCGTTCGCCAGGCGCTCAACTATGCCATCGACTGGGAGGCCATCTTGAAGGGGCTTTACGGGCCTTACGCGCACCGGGTGGCCACAGCTTTCTTGCCGAGCGGGTTCGGCTACCACGAGGGCCTGAAGCCTTACCCGTACGACCCCGACAGGGCGCGGGCGCTCCTGCGGGAGGCGGGGTACGTTGTCCGGTAGGGCGGCCGGCGCCTGGATGCTCCGGCGGCTTCTTGCCGCCCTGCCCCTGGCCGTGGGCATCACGCTCGTGACGTTCACGCTGTTGCGCCTGCTGCCAGGGGATCCGGTTGACATTATGATGGGCCAGGCCGGCAACGTGAGCGAGGCCGAGATGCAGGCGCTGCGCAGCCATCTGGACCTCGACAAACCGTTGCCGGTCCAGCTCACGCGCTTCCTGCACAACCTGGTTCGTGGCGACCTCGGCGACTCCATCCGTACCGCCCGGCCCGTCTCCGAGCTGATCGCCGAAGCGCTGCCCGCCACCCTCGAGCTGGCGCTGGCGGCTCTCCTTTTCGCCGTGACGGTAGCCGTACCGGCGGGTGTGGTCTCGGCCGTTCGCCATCGTTCGGCGCTGGATCATGCGACCATGGGAGCGGCGTTCGTGGGGGTCGCGATGCCCGGCTTCTGGCTGGGGCTGGTGTTGATCCTGCTGTTCAGCGTGACACTGGGTTGGCTGCCCGCCTCGGGCCGGCTCGACCCGGGGCTCGACCTGCCCGCCAGGACGGGTCTCATGCTGGTCGACAGCCTCCTGGCGGGCAAGGGCGCCGCGTTGCGCTCCGCGCTGCGCCACCTCGTGCTTCCGGCCGTCACGCTCGGCGCCGAGCTCGCCGCCGTCCTCTCCAGGGTCGTCCGCGCCAGCATGCTGGAGGTTCTGCGAGCCGATTACATCCGGGTGGCCCGGGCCAAGGGGGTGAGCGGATGGCGCCTCATCGTAAAGCACGCGCTGCGCAACGCAACGGCTCCCGCCGTGACGGTGCTGGGGCTGCAGATGGGGGTGCTCCTGGGCGGCAACATGGTAGTGGAAACGGTGTTCGGCTGGCCCGGGCTGGGGCGGATGGTGGTTTCGGCCATCTTCGCCCGGGACTACCCACTGGTACAGGGCGCGGTGCTGCTGTATGCGCTGACCTTTCTGGGAGCGAACCTGCTGGTGGACTTGCTGTACACGCTCGTCAACCCGCGCGTCGCTACGACCTGAGCGCCTATCGCCGCGGCCTGCGCCGGCACCGGGCGGCCGCGGCCGGGGCTATTGTCCTTGCGGCGTACGTGCTGGTGGCCATACTGGCCCCAGCGGTGGCGCCTGTCAGCCCTGACCAGTTCGACCTGGCAGCCCGGCTCGCCCCGCCGTGGCCGCTCCCCGGCTGGTCCCCCGGGCACTGGCTCGGCACCGACGAACTCGGGCGCGACATCTTCTCCCGCATCATTTACGGGGCGCGGGTGTCGCTTGCAGTGGGCGTCCTCACCGTGCTGCTATCGGCCGTCGTCGGGACCGGTTTGGGGACTGCGGCGGGCTATTACGGGGGAACGCTGGATGCCTTCGTCTCCCGGGCCGCCGACCTGCTCATGGCCTTTCCGTACTTGCTGTTTACCATTCTGGTCATGGGCCTGATCGGGCCGGGCCTGGTCAATCTGGTGCTCGCGCTTTCGTTCAAGACGTGGGTCGAATTCTACCGGCTGGCCCGGGGCGAGACGCTTGCGCACAAGAGCCGCGAGTACGTCGAGGCCGCCCGAGCCATCGGGCGCTCAAGCGCCGGCATCTTGAAAAGGGAGATCCTGCCCAATATCCTCCCCACGCTTCTCGTCATGGCGGCGCTCCGGACCGGATACGTGGTGCTCATGGAAGCGTCGTTGAGCTTCCTTGGCCTTGGCGCCCCGCCCGGGACGCCGGCGTGGGGCAGCATGGTGGCCGCGGGGCGGGAACACTTGATTGGCGCCTGGTGGGTCTCCACTTTGCCGGGCCTGGCCATTCTACTTCTTGTTATGGCCATCAATGCCTTTGCAGAAGGCCTCCGGGACGCTCTGGACCCGCACGCCTTGAACGCTCCTGAGAGCGTTTGAGCCTCACCCATTGCACAGGACTGGCAACGACAGTAAGATAGCGGGCGGGAGCCAGAAATCGCTGCATTCGGCCGGTTTCAACGCGCTCGGGCTTGCAATCGGTTTACGATCTTTGCAGATCTGGTGCCTGTTTTGTCTGGTCCTCCAGCTCTTCCCGGCCCCTCCCCTGCGACTTCATCCTTCCCTCCCGGGTTCTCGAAGGGGGTGAGAGCGTTTTCTGACGAGAGCCGTTCGAGCCCCACGCAAGTTGCTCGGAGGGTCTCCGGAAGACAGCCTTGGAAGGAGCGAGCAGGGTGACAACGTGGTTAATCCTCCTGGCCATTGTCATCTACGGGGTATCATACCTGACCTACGGCCGCGGCCTTGAGCGCTCGGTGGTAAAGGCGGACAACTCTCGCCCTACCCCCGCCCACGCCATGTATGACGGCGTGGACTACGCCCCCGGCCACCCGCTGGCCATCTACGGGCACCACTTCGCCTCCATTGCGGGCGCCGGTCCCATCACAGGGCCTGCCATCGCCATCGTCTGGGGATGGTTGCCGGCGCTTGTGTGGGTCTGGTTCGGCAATGTCGTCATCGGTGCGGTGCACGACTACCTGTCCGTGATGGCGTCGGTTCGCAGCGAGGGCAAGTCGGTGCAGTGGATCGCCGGTAAGGTCATGAAGCCCCGCACCTCGGTCGTGATGATGGTCTTCATCTACCTGACCCTCATACTGGTCGTGGCCGCGTTCATGAGCGTGGCCGGCAACAACTTCGTGGCAAACCCTGAGGTGCCCACGGCGACGTTCCTCTTCATCGTGGGCGCCGTCATCTTCGGCTGGCTCTACTACCGCATGAAGGTCAACTTCGCCGTCGCCACCATCGTCGGGCTTGCCTTGAGTGCCCTGGCGATGTGGATCGGCTACGTGTGGCCGTGGCATGCGGCCTTCCACACGTGGATCATCGTGCTCATCGTCTACGCCGTCCTGGCGTCGAGCCTCCCCGTGTGGCTGTTGCTGCAGCCCAGGGACTACCTCAATGCGTACATCCTCTTCTTCGGGCTGGCCCTCGGCAGCATCGCCCTGCTGGTGGCGGTCAAGGACGTGACGATTCCCGCTTACACGATGTGGAGCGCTCCGGCGGTTGGCGGCGTGCCGTCGCCCTTCTGGCCGACCATCCCGCTCGTCATCGCGTGCGGCTCCCTGTCGGGCTTCCACTCACTGGTGGCCTCCGGGACGACGTCCAAGCAGCTTGACAAGGAAAGCCACGGACTTCCGGTCGGCTACGGTGCCATGCTGACCGAGGGGCTGCTTGCCACGCTGGTCGTCACCTCCATGGGTGCGTTCGCCCTGCCGGTTCTCAGCGGGGTGAGCGACAGGGTCGTGGCCCTGGGAGTCTCCCTGGAGCAACTGGCCGCCGACAAGGTCTACTTTGCCCAGAACCTCCTGAAGGCCGCCGGGCCCGTCGGCGGCGCTTTGGGGCTGTTTACCCACAGCTACGGGCACGCACTGAGCGACGTGTTCGGGCTTTCGACGAGGCTGGGGTCGCTGTTCGCCGGGCTTTGGGTGACGGCGTTCGTCATGACCACCCTGGACACCGCAACCCGGCTTGGCCGGTTCACCTGGCAGGAACTGCTGGAGCCGCTGCGCAGGTCGAGCACGGGCGCGCACAGGGTCCTGACGAACCGCTGGGTCGGCGGCGCCATCGTGGCGTTGCTCGCAGCCTGGCTTGCCTGGGACGGCGCCTACACGAAGGTGTGGTCGGCGTTCGCAGGGGCCAACCAGATGGTTGCAGCCGTCGCCATGCTGACGATGGCCATGTGGGTGCTGAAGGTGCAGAAGGCCGGCGGCTACCAGTGGGCCGTGACGGTACCCGGGTTGTTCCTGTGGGTCACGGTCTTCGCGGGCGTGCTGTGGTACATCTGGGCCGTGCCGGTGACCGCCGCCATCAAGGTCATCTTCGCCGTGATGGCCGCGCTGGCGCTGCTGCTGCTGGTTGACTTCTCGATATCCTACCGGGAGGTCAGAGCAGGCGTGGCGCCTGGCGTGGCTGCGGGGGGCGGGCGCTAGGGGTGCTGCGCCACGCGTTTGGCGCCGCGGCGAACGCGCTGAGCGCGTGGCTGCGCCAGCGGGCGGTGGGTTACATCCAGGTGGAGCGGCGGGAACTCGAGAACGTCTTCGCCGTGCTGGTGCTGGGGTCGTTCGTCGGGCTCCCGTCGCCCCCCACCCCGCTTGCGCTGCGGCTTTTGCCCGAGATGGGCCGGGAGCTCTGGGTCCTGAGGGCCCGCGCACAGGAGATCGATGACGCCTATGCGGAAATCGCTGCTCTCTTCGATCTTTAGGGCAAACGCCCAGCCTCGACCGGACGGCAACCATCCGGCCGGGGGCCATCCGCCCGCGTCGGAGGCGCTGGGACGCCTGTTGAGCGAGACGCCCGGCCGGCTGGCGGCAGGGCAGCCATACCTCCTCATGACCCTGGGCAAGGGCGGGACGGGGAAGACCACGGTGGCGGCGTCACTGGCGGTCGCGCTCGCCGAGCGGGGCTTTTCCGTGGTCGCCGCCTCCATCGACCCCGCCCACAACCTGGGCGACGTGCTGGACGTCAAGCTGGGGCCTGACCCGCAGCCGGTGGACGCCGCCGGCAGGCTTCAGGCGCTCGAGGTGGACACGGACCGGGCGCTGGAGCGGTTCTTGCAGCGGCAGGCCGACGAGGTGCGCGGCGCCTACCGCTACCTTCAGGCGCTCAACCTGGACGGCTACCTGCAGACGCTGCGCTACTCGCCGGGGGTCGAGGAACACGCCACCCTGGAGGAGATGAGCCGGCTCCTGGATCTGGCGCAGGCCCGCTGCGCCGACGTGCTCATCATCGACACGCCCCCGACCGGGCTCACGCTGCGGGTGCTGTCGCTTCCGACGGTCTCCGTCCGGTGGGCCGACCACCTGGCGGCGGTGCGAAGGGCCCTTCTGGAACGCCGCTTCGTCCTGGAACAGGTGCTGGGGCCGCAGCACGCTCGCGTGGGCGAAGCCGAACTCCACCTCGCCACCCGCGAGGACAACGACCCCATCAGCCAGATTCTCAAGAGCTACCGGCAATCCATGGAGACGCTGCGCCGGCGCCTGCAGGACGTCCACACCTGCGGCGTGCTGGCGGTCAAGAACCCCGACCGGCTCTCCACCTTCGAGACGGCCCGGGCGCTCGACGGCCTCGCAGCGTTTGGCGTTCCGGTGGCCATGATGGTAGTCAACAAGGCGGCCGGCGGGGAACAGGAGCCGGACGTCGAAGCGTACCCGTACCCGACCCGCAAGATTCCTGCGTTCTCGCCCGAACCCATCGGGTTCGAGGCCATGAGGTCGCTTGCCCCATTCTTGCTGGAAGGTGCGAGGTAAGGGTCACCGTAATGGACGCTACAACCGCCGCATGGCTTCCCTACATCGTCCTCTTCGCCGGGGCGACGTACCTGCAGTTCCTGTGGGGGCGCAAGGCCAACTGGCGCATCATCCAGAAGACCGCCGCCGAGTGCGAGGAGGCACTCAAGCCCAAGGACCAAAGCTACACGTGGATCGGCGGCGTCATCGGCTACCGGGCGGATTACGTGGTCAGGCGGGGCGACCTCAACCGGGTCGAGGCAACCCTGACGGCCCTGGCCCGGCACAGCCTCCTGTACTTCCCCATCTCGTGGGCGTGGAGACGCCATGACACGCTTTACCTGCTGTGGCGCCCCAACCAGCCGCTGCGGGCTCGCGCGCACCTATACCCGGCCCACTTGCGACTCTTCCATCCCCGGATCGCCGATCCCCACGAACTCAAGGAGGAGTGGATACAGCACAGGGGACAGCGCTACCGGCTGCTTTACAGCACCCCGGCGAGCCGCGACCTGCTCAAGCGCCTGCTGGAAGCCGCCGAAAGCCCGCTGGTGCGCCATCTCAGTATCAATCCCGACGAAGGGGCCGTTTACTGCCGCATGGCGGCGCGCCCCGGCCAGATTGCCCCGGTCGTGAGGCGCCTCGCCGGGGTGCTCGAGAGCCTCTGAGACTTCATGGCAGGCCGAGCTTCTTGCGCTTTTCGTCCAGGCGCGCCTGGAACCGGGCCTCGTCCACGATGAACCGTTCGTGGGTGGCCTCGCCCACCTTCTCCACCCCATCGAACGCCTCGACGTCGAACGTGAGCTTGCGCCCGTCCACCTGCACCAGCCGGGCCCGCGCCATCACCTCGGCCCCCACCGGGGCGGGAGCCAGGTGGCGCATCTGAACCGCCGAGCCCACCGTGGTGAGCCCGGGCGGCAGGTGGGCCCGGGTGGCCTCGAAAGCAGCGTGCTCCATGAGCGCCAGCAGGGCCGGGGTGGCGAACGCCTCCACCGCGCCGCTGGTGAAGGCCGCCGCGGTCTTTCGCGGGGTCACCTTGACTCGCGCCTCTCCATCGAGCCCCGGCTCAATCCGCCATTCGGGTGTCGACATGCCAGCAGATCCCACCCTCCCTGCCTTCTTCTCACGGCCCCAGGTTGCGCCAGCGGGGCTTCCCCGCCCCCACCCGACAGGCGGCCGAGCGCCGCCAGCAGCGGTACCGCCCGCATCAGGTAGGTGCCGGCGCCGGCATGAACGGCCACCGGCATGAGGCCTCCGGAACGCTAAGCCCGGCCTGAGGTGGCGAGCCCTCCTCAGACCGTTGGAGGCGGCGCCTGCGGCCGCTTGCTTTCGTCGATGACGCTCTTCGGTTCTTCGACGATCGGCGCCGGGGCGCGGTGGGCCGGCCCCTTGACGAGGGTACGCTTCATGAGCTGGATCCCGAGCGCCGGGTCGACGCCCTTCGGGCACGCCTCGCTGCACGCCCCGGCCAGGTGGCAGTTGAAGATGCCGTGGTCCGTGGCGATCACGTCGAACCGCTCCTGCCACCCGCAGTCCCGGGTATCGGCGGTGTAGCGGTACGCTTGTGCCAGCGCCTGCGGTCCGAGGAAGAGCGGATCGGTGGCCGCCGTGGGGCACGCTGCCACGCACAGGCTGCACTTGAGGCAGTAGGCAAACTGGAGGTAGCGCTCCATCTCCTCGGGCGTCTGGCGGAACTCGCGCGTCGGCGACGCCATCTCCGCCTCGTCGTCCCGGATGATGTACGGCTTGATCGCCCGGTGGTGCTCGAACGTGCGGGAGAGATCCGGCACCAGGTCCTTGATGACGTCGTGGTTGGGCAGGGGCGCGACCTCGATGACCTGGCCAAGTTCGCCGACCTGGGTCTGGCACGCAAGCCTGGGCTTCCCGTTGACGTACATCCCGCACGAACCGCACACGCCCATGCGGCACGAGCTGCGGAACGCAAGCGAGCCGTCCTGGTGCTCCTTGATGGAGACGAGCGCATCCAGCACGGTCATTCCAGGCGCGGTCGGCACGCTGAACTCCTGCCAGCGAAGCGCCTTGTCCTTCTCCGGGTCAAAGCGGGCGACCCGGACGGTGATCGTCGCGGCCGCGGCAGCCCCGGCCGCCTCCGCCTGGGCGGGATTCGCCTCGGCTACTGCTGTGGAACGGCTCGACGTAGATGCCATCAAAGCGCCCCTCCCATGCGGGTGGCCTGCAGGATGCCCCAGAGCCCGTAGATGAAGACGGCAAGCCCGAAGACGACCACCAGCGTGTCGATGACCCGTGTGGCCCGGCGGGAGTACCACACCTCGTGCAGGATCCGCCGCGTGCCGTAAAGCCCGTGGTAGAGGGCAAAGCCCAGGAGCAGCACGTACAGCACGTTCCACCAGGCGCTGCCCGCTCGGCCGGCCACCGATGCGAAGTCGCGGACGTTCTCGCCGACAAGGCCCAGTCCGGTCAGGATCTTCTCGTAGTGCTGCACGCCCATGTGCAAGGACAACAGCACGATGAGCGCCAGGGCCGAAAACAGGTGAAGCTGCCACAGCCTGGTTTCCCGCAACAAAAGCGCCCCCCTACCTGACCACGATCTCCCAGAGGCCCACGGCGATGGAGACGGCGGCGACCATCATCAGCACAACGGTGAGCGGGCGCTGGCGCCGCAGGGCTATGGGATACGGATAGACGGGTTCAGCCGGCCTGCCCAAAGTGAAGCCCAGGTGGCCCAAAAGCAGCCGGATGCCGTTCAGGGCGTGGAAGACAAAGGCCGCCAGCACCAGAAACTCACCGAAGCGGAACAGCGGCGACGACAGGGCGGCCATCGTCCGTGCCCAGACCTCCGGCCCCTGGAGCCGGCTGCTGGTCACCCAGACGTGCAACGGCAAATAGAGCACCAGCCCCAGGCCTGCCACGCGGTGGAGAATGTAAAGATAGCGCTCGACGGGATACCGCCCGGCGTAGACCCACCCCTTGAGTCCGAGGCGGTTGGGCAGCCGTTGTGGACGCGCCGGATGGGCCTGCGGTGCTTGAGGAGCCTGCGTTTCCAGCCGGCTTGCCATCGGTCAGCATCTCACCTTCCTGCGACAGTTGCCCTCTTCGCTTGAGCTGACGGCTAGTACTTGCGCTCCACCGGCTTCCAGGTGGTGATGTTGACGGGGATGTACTCCAGCCGCGGCCCGCGCTCGGTGTGGTAGGCGAGCGTGTGCGCCAGGAAGTGTTCGTCGTCGCGCCCGGGGTAATCCCGGCGGGCGTGGGCGCCACGGGACTCCTTGCGTTCCAGGGCGCCGAGCACCACCACTTCGGCGAGATCCAGCATGTTTTCGAGTTCCAGGGCGGAGACCAGGTCGGTGTTGTAGACCCAGCTCCGGTCGTCCAGCTTGATGCGCTGGATGCGATCCTTGAGGGTCCGCACCTCGTCGAGCGCCTCGCGCAGGCCCTGCTCCTCTCGGAAGACGCCCACTTTCTCGTCCATCACCTGCCGCAGGCGGGCCCGGATGTCGTAGAGGTTTTCGTCGCCCCGGCTTTGGAGCAGGCGCTCGAGGCGCGCCTGCTCCTCCTCGGCCTCCGCCATCGGGGCGTCGGCAACCGTCTTCTGGCCCTGCGCGAAGCGGGCGACCTCCCGCCCGGTGATGGATCCCCAAACCAGGCATTCGGCCGTGGAGTTGCTGCCAAGGCGGTTGGCGCCGTGCAGCGATACGCACGCAGCCTCGCCGGCGGCCCAGATGCCTTCCACCGGCGTCTTGCCGTCAATGTCGGTGTGAATGCCGCCCATGGAGTAGTGGGCTGCGGGCCGCACAGGCAGCGGCTTTTCGATGGGATCGATGCCGTTGAACTTGATGGCCACCTCGCGGATCAGCGGGAGGCGCTGCTTGATGCGGTCCGGGCCGAGGTGGGTCAGGTCGAGTTCGACGTAGCCCAGCCCGCTCAGGTGCTCGAAGCCGCGCCCCTGCTCGATTTCGATGGTTTCGGCCCGGGCCACGATGTCGCGGGGCGCAAGTTCCATGAGCTTGGGCGCGTGGTCTTCCATGAAGCGGCGCCCGTTGCGGTTGCGCAAATACCCGCCCTCGCCCCGGGCCGCCTCGGTGATGAGGATGCCGGACGGTACGAGGCCGGTGGGGTGGAACTGCACGAACTCCATGTCCTTCAGGGGCAGCCCGGCCCGGTAGGCCATGGCCATGCCGTCGCCCGTGACCGTGTACGAGTAGGTGGTGAACCCGTACACCCGCATGAACCCGCCGGTCGCAATGATGAGCGCCTTCGCGCGGAAGAGGGCGAACTCGCCGGTGGTCAGATCCCAGGCGGTGAGGCCCGCGAAAGCGCCGTCTCGCACGATGATCCGGGTCGCCATCCACTCGTCGTAGCGGGTGAAGCCACCGAAGCGCTGGATCGTGTCGTAGAGCGTTTGCATCTCGAAGAAGCCGGTCTTGTCCGCCGCGAACGTGGCACGGGGGAAGCTGTGCCCGCCGAACGGCCGCTGGTTGATGCGCCCGTCGGGGCGGCGCGACCAGGGGATGCCCCAGTGTTCCAGGCGGAGGACCTCTTTGGGCATGGCTTCGACGAAGCGCATGACCGCGTCCTGGTCGGCCAAAAAGTCGCTGCCCTTGACCGTGTCCCAGGCGTGGAGCTCGGGGCTGTCGCCCTCCTCGGGGCGCAGCACGGCGGCCGTGCCGCCTTCAGCGGCGACGGAGTGGGCCCGCATCAACTGCGTCTTGGATACGATAGCGAGGTCGACGCGGCCGCCGGTCTGGTGGAGCACCTCCAGCCCTGCCCGGAGGCCGGCGAGACCGCTTCCCAGGATGAGGACGTCGTGGGTGTAAACGCGCAACGACAATAGCCCCCCTCGTGGCAGGTCGAGGCAGCCCACCGGATTTCACGGTAGTAGCCAAAACGCTCAGGGAGTAGGGACTAATGTCCCTACGTTGGCACGGTCGTTACAGGATTAACCTGACGCTGCCTCGCTTTCCGCCGCCCTGCCGGCCCGGGGACGGGCGGGCCGGGCGGTGAGGTAGACGCCGGCCATGACGGCCGCCGCGCCTGCGAGGTGAGATGGAGCGAGACGTTCGCCCAGGAAAACGACGGCAAGCAACGCCGTGAAAACCGGCAGAAGGTTGCCAAAGACGGAGGCCGTCCCCGCGCCTACCCGGCTCACCCCTTCGCCCCAGAAGAGGTAAGCAGCGGCAGAAGCCAGCACGCCGATATAGGCCAGTGCCGCGGCCCCGATCCACGGCTCGGGGCCCTTGGCCGCGTCGACGCCTTGGATGAGAAGTGCTG
>JBFMCJ010000053.1 GCA_040754675.1 Bacillota bacterium | reverse complement strand
CCGGGACCTCCACCCATCCATCGATGCAGAGCCTGGCCCGCTTTCTCATGATGCGATCGGTACGGTGCCGCCGCCTGAGCCGGAGCTACCTGGAGCAGGCCCGGGTCGCCCTCCACCTGCAGCGGGAGAGGTTTCGCAGCGACTTCCGGCCGGCGTACTGGGCGGGCATTCTCTACCTCCTCGAAAACCGCTTCTCGGAGGCCAGGCGTGAGCTGGAGGCTGCCGAACGGCTGAGCGGCGGCCCGGCGGCGGTCGTGGCCGCCGCGTGCGCCGACCTCCTGCTGGGGGACCCCCGGATGCTCACACCACGCCAGCGGGATCGCCTGCGGGTGGCGTCAGCGGCCGACCCGGCGGTCCACGTACTCGAGCGTACGGTGACGGGCACCCGGGCGGGGCCCGGGCGATACGCCCACCTGGCGGTGGAGGGGTGGGTCGCGCCGACTGGGGCCCTCATCTACCCGGCTGGTGAGGCCGCAAGGAACGCCTGGGAAAGCTCAGGGAGCGAACCGGTGTCGCAGCCCGCCGGGAGGACCGTACTTCATCTTCAGGGCCTGGCTTTTTCGCCGGTGACCGTGCGGGGTACGGGGGGTGCCCGCCGCCTCACCGCGCTGGAAGGCGAGCTGTTGCTGGCGTTTCTCTCCCTGCTCGCCGTGAAGCCCGACGGCATTGGCAGCCTGCCGGATGCCCTCTCTGATCGGCCCCTCACCCGGGACGTATGGGTCGGCGCCGTCTGGCCGTCGACCCCGGGAACGGTGGGCAGGCTGGACGGCGTCTTCTCGGCTGCCATCCGCTCCCTGCGGCTCAAGCTGGAGGCCGCCTGCCTGCACCCGGTCATCGAGGCGAGCCGGCGCGGCGGCTACCGACTTTCGCCGGGGGCACTGGTGCGGCTTCAGATGGATGTGGCGACCCTTGCCGGCAACTGGCTGCTCGCGCGGGTGCCGGCCCCGGGCAGGCCGGAGGTTCCGTGAAGGCGGTCCGCCTGATCCTGTTCGACCTGGACGGCACGCTGGTGCGTAGCGCGGGCGCAGGGCGGCGGGCCATCGCGAAGGCCTGGGCGGCCGTCTTCGGCCGGGCTGTAGACCTCGACGGCCGCTGGACAGCGGGGCGGACCGACCCCGCCATCTTCAGGGAACTCGGGCGGCGCTGCGGCCTCGAGTCGGAGCTTGAAGCCCGATGGCCAGAACTGGAGCGGCGCTACCTCTCGGCCCTGGAAGAGGAGGTGGCGCGCCATCCGGGCGAACTCCTGCCCGGCGTGGTGGAAATCCTGGAGTGGGCCGAGCGCCGGGGATGGGCCCTCGGCCTGGGCACCGGCAACCTGCGGGCGGGGGCCAGGCTCAAGCTCGCTCCGTTTGGCCTGAGCCGCTTCTTCCCGGTTGGCGGCTTTGGCGAGGACGGCGAGGACCGGGCAGAACTGCTGAAGGTGGCGGCCCGCCGGGCATCGCTGCGCTTCGGTCGTCCGGCCGACCCGGTCGTCGTGGTGGGTGACACGCCGCTGGACGTGGAAGCCGCCCACCGGGCGGGCTTTCTGGCCGTGGCGGTCGCCACGGGCCCCTATGGCGCTGACGACCTCCGGCAGAGCGGGGCCGAAGGGGTCCTCCAGAGCTTCGACCCGTGGAAACGTGCGGCGCGTCTTCTGGATTCGGTCTGTTCCCCCTCACGCTGAGGTGTCCGGGCGAAACTCTCTTCGCGAAGGCATTGCGCGTCGGCGGAGTTGCGGTAGATTGGAGATGCCCGCGAGGGGAGGCGGACGGCCATCGGCTGGAGGAAGGCTCTGGTAGGGTTTGACACGCGGCTTTTCTGGTACGTTCACCTGCGCCTCGCCAGAAGATGGCTGGACCGCTTCATGGCGCTGTGCACGAAGCTGGGCGGGGCGACGTTTACGGTGGGCGTGAGCACTGCCCTGGCGTTGTCGGGCGGCGAGGTGCGGCGGGTCGGTTACGCTGCTTTGACGGCGCTCGCCACCAGCCACCTGCTCGTGCAGCTGCTCAAGCGGCGCCTCGAACGCCCGCGTCCTTACCTGGTGCTGGCCGACAGCCGCAGCGTGGTGCTGCCCCTGCCCGACTACTCCTTCCCCTCCGGGCACACGGCAGCGAGTTTCGCCGTCGCCACCGTGCTGGCCGCCCGCTGGCCGGCGTGGCTGCTCTTGATGTTTGCCGCGGCGGCGCTGGTGGGCCTCTCCCGCACCTACCTGGGCCACCACTATCCCTCGGACGTGGTGGCCGGCGCTATCATCGGCGTCGGGTTTGCCTACCTGAGCCTCTACAGCTTCGGGGTTTAGGACAAGGTCTGCTACAATAGCCGCCGGGGTGAACCGCGCGTGCGGCCTGTCCGGGTGGCTGTCTGGACTCTCGGGTGCAAGGTCAACCAGTATGACAGCGAGTCCATCGCCCAACTTTTCCGGCGGCACGGCTTTTCGGTGGTGGGCTTCGAGGAGGAGGCCGACCTTTACGTCATCAACACCTGCGCCGTGACGGCCACCGGAGAGCACAAGAGCCGCCAGCTCATCCGGCGCGCCGCGCGGCGAGCACGCGGGAAGGGCGCCGTGATGGTGACCGGGTGCCTGGCGCAGCTGCAGCCCGGCCTCGTTGGGTCGATGGACGGCGTGGTGGCGGTGGTGGGCACCGACCGCCGCGGGCGACTCGTGCAACTGGCCGCCGAGTGGGCAAAAGGCGCCACATTGCCATCCGCCGCGCGCTCCGACGTGGCCGGCGCTCTTCGCGACGCCCGCCCCGCCTACGAGGAACTCCCGGTTGCCTGCTTTCCGGACCGGGCCCGTGCTGTCGTAAAGATCCAGGACGGCTGCGACGAGATGTGCACCTTCTGCATCGTGCCCTACAGCCGCGGCAGGGCCAGAAGCCGGGAGGCGGGTGCGGTGCTGGACGAGGTGCGCAGGCTCGTGGACGCCAACTTCCACGAGATCGTCCTCAGCGGCGTCAACGTAGCCGCCTATGGCCGCGACCTGGGGCAGCGGGACGGCCTTCTCCGGCTCCTGGAACGGATCGAGGCGCTGCCGGGGAGCTTCCGGATCCGCCTGGGTTCCGTCCTTCCCTCCGCCCTTACGTGCGAACTGCTCGCGTGGTGGGGAGGCTCGCAGAGGCTGTGCCCGCACATACACCTGTCGCTTCAGTCCGGAGACGACGGGGTGTTGCGCCGCATGGGCCGCCGGTACCGAGCCGACGACGTGCGGATGGCCGTCGGGCGCCTCCGAGGGATGCGGCCGGACCTTGCCGTCACGGCGGACGTGATCGTGGGCTTTCCCGGCGAGACAGAAGAGGCGTTCGGCCGCACGGTGGGTCTCGTTGAGGAACTCGGCATGATGCGGCTTCACCTCTTTCCGTTCTCACCGAGGCCGGGAACGCCGGCGGCGCACCTTTCCGGACGTGTGGACGGAGAAGCCGCCGCGCGGCGCATGCGGCAACTCTCGGCTACCGGCGAGCGCGCCGGCGCGGCATACCTCGAGCGGCTTTGCGGCCGCGAGGTGGACGTGCTGGTGGAGCGGCCGGCCCCCGGCTCGGCCCGATCTCAGGGCGTGGACGAGCACTACGCCCGGGTGGAGCTGGAAGGTGCCGCCGCAGGTTCCCTCGAGGCGGGGCGCGTGGTGCGGGCCCGGGTGGTGGGGACGGGGCCCCGGGGACTTCGCGCCGTCGTGGCAGATGCCGGCGGCGAGGGGAGGAGCGGAGTGGCAGGAACGGCGCCGTCCGCGTGGAATCTGCCCTAGTATCCCCGGTGCCGCGGGAGGGGCTTGACTTGCATAGCGGGTCCCGCCGGCCGGTCGCCGGACGACGAGGGGAGGTCCGGCATGGCCGAGGTCAGGGTCGGCGACAACGAATCGCTGGACGCGGCGCTCCGAAGGCTCAAGCGGATGATGCAGCAAGATGGCATCCTGGCTGAAATGCGGCGGCATGAGCACTACGTCAAACCCAGCGTGCGACGCAAGATGAAGGCGCGTGCGCGTCGGCGGCGTTCTTGAGGCGGCTGCGACGGCGCCAGGGTTCGGGCTGCCCGGCATCGTATAAGACGTCGGGCGGCCTCTTTTTTTGTCGCCCTGCACGGCCTGGAAGGGACGGGCGAGGGGTGGCGGGAGCGAAAGGCGGTTCGGCGCCCGGGCAAGCGGTGTTCCGGCGGCTTTGCACGGTTGCGGCGGTCGCGCTCCTTCTCCTGAGGAGCCTGTCAGGGGAGACCGGAGCGGCCGGCGCCGCCAGCAGGCCTCCGCTCGAGCCCCGGCCGGGTTCCCGTCCGGTCGTCTACGTGATCCCCATTCGCGGGGTGATCGAGGTCGGGCTTGCCGAGTTCGTCAAGCGGTCGGTGGCGGAGGCCAACGGGGCAGGGGCCGACGCCATCCTTGTAGAGGTCAACACCCCCGGAGGGCGCGTGGACGCTGCCGAGGAGATCCGGGATACCCTCCTGGACGCGGGCATTCCCACCATCGCGTTCATCTCGGAGCGGGCGCAGTCAGCCGGGGCCCTGGTCAGCCTGGCGTGCGACTACATCGTGATGGCGCCGGCATCGAGCATCGGGGCGGCCGAGCCCATCCCGGCCGAGGAGAAGATCATCTCCGCCCTTCGGGCGGAGTTTGAGGCCACCGCCCAGGCCAAGGGCCGCGACCCCCGCATCGCTGCGGCCATGGTCGACAAGAGCATCGAGATTCCGGGCGTCGTGGAGGCCGGCAAGATCCTGACCCTCTCGGACGCCAGGGCGAAGGAACTGGGCTTCATCGACGCGGTGGCAAAAGATCGGGAGTCTGCGGCTGCCGCCGTGGGACTTGTCGGCGCCCGCTTCGTCGAGCTCAGCCCCAACTGGGCGGAACGGATTGCACGCTTCTTGACCGAGCCTACGGTCAGCTCCCTTCTGCTCACCATCGGCTTTCTCGGGGTCATCTACGAGCTTGCGACGCCGGGATGGGGCGTGCCCGGCACGGTGGGGCTGATCGCGCTCACCCTGTTTTTCGGGGCGCGGCTCGTCACCGGGCTCGTCGGGTGGGAGGTCATCATCCTCTTCCTGGTCGGGATCGTGCTGTTGGTCGTGGAGCTGGTGGCGATCCCCGGGTTCGGGATCGCCGGGGTGCCGGGGCTTGTGGCCATATTCGCCAGCCTCTACCTTTCGTTCAAGGACGCGGCGTCGGCCCTGTACGTGGTGGGCGGGTCGGTGGTCATGACCGTCCTCGTGGGGGCCCTGACGTTCCGCTACATCCGCAAGAGCCGTACATGGAGCCAGATCGTGCTCAAGACGCGGCAGTGGCGCGAGGAAGGATACACGGCCCCGGCCGAACATCACAGATGGGTGGGGCAAAGAGGCCGGGCCGTGACGCCCCTGCGGCCATCCGGGGTCGTGGAGATCGGCGGCGAGCGCCTGGACGCAAGCACGGACGGAGAGTTCATCGACACCGGCACGCCCGTGGAGGTCGTCAGGGCGGAGGGGCTTCGCATCGTGGTCAGGGCCCAAAGAGCGGAAAGAGAGGGGTAGCGCGTGGAGCAACTGCTGGTCTTCTGGCTGCCGGTCATCCTGATCGTCATCGGTCTCGTGGTGTTGCTCAACTTCATCCCGGTGGGCCTCTGGATCTCCGCGTGGGCGGCCGGGGTGCCGGTGGGCATCTTCACGCTGATCGGGATGAGGCTACGGCGAGTTCCGCCGGCCGGGATCATTCTGCCCCTCATCAAGGCCCAGAAAGCGGGGCTGGACGTGGCCATCGACAAGCTCGAGGCGCACTTCCTGGCGGGCGGTAACGTGGACCGGGTGGTGGACGCCCTCATTGCCGCGCAGCGGGCCAACATCAACCTCACCTTCGAGCGGGCGGCCGCCATCGACCTGGCGGGGCGCAACGTGCTCGAAGCGGTGCAGATGAGCGTCAATCCCAGGGTCATTGAGACGCCCGTGGTAGCCGCCGTGGCCAAGGACGGGATCGAGTTGAAGGTGAAGGCGCGGGTAACGGTGCGCGCCAACATCGACCGGCTGGTCGGGGGCGCCGGGGAGGCCACCATCATCGCCCGGGTGGGCGAGGGCATCGTCACCACGGTGGGCTCGTCGGAGAGCCACAAAGAGGTGCTGGAGAACCCGGATCGCATCTCCAAGACGGTGCTGTCCAAGGGGCTGGATGCCGGGACGGCGTTCGAAATCCTGTCCATCGACATCGCCGACGTGGACGTGGGCCGCAACATCGGAGCCCAGCTCCAGGTGGACCAGGCCAACGCCGACAAGAACATCGCCGAAGCCAAGGCCGCCGAACGGCGGTTCGGCGCCCTCGCGCGGGAGCAGGAGATGCTGGCGATGGTCCAGGAGATGCGGGCAAGAGTGGTGGAGGCCGAGGCGGAGGTGCCCAGGAGCCTGGCGGCGGCCCTGCGGGAAGGCAAAATCGGGGTCATGGACTACTACACCATGCAGAACATCCTCGCCGACACCGCCATGCGGCAGGCCATCAGCCGCCTGAGCGAAGCACAGGGGCCAGCGCCGGGGCGCGAGCCGACGCCCGGAATGGTGGGCGGCGCTCCGGGCGCCGGGCCTTCAGGTCCGGTCGGACCCGGGCCCGGGCAGGGCCGTTAGGGGAGCGCACCCACATGGCCGGTAAGGGGCGGTGGCGCCCGTAGACGACCTGTTTGAACTGCTGATCTGGCTTCTCATCCTCACGTTCGGGTGGCTGTGGAGCTCGGCCCGCGGCCAGCGCGTATCCCGGCGCCGTCCGGCGGCGGCGAGGACGGGCGAGGTCACCGCCGGGCGGCCGGCCGGAGCCGAACGGCAGCGCCGCACGGGTGCGGTGCGGGACCGCCAACCCCTCGCGGGGAGGCGGCCGCCGCCCTTCGAGGCTCCTCTCGGGGAACCCCTGGAGGGTAGAGGGGCCGGGAGAGAGGGACCCCGGCCGGAAGGCGTGCCTATCCTCCGAAGCACCGGTGCAGGGCTTTTCACGGGGGACGTCGCCGAACGGGGCCCGACAGTGGCAGGGCCGTTTGCAGGCCTTTCGGGGGGGGACCTGGTGCGGGCCATCGTGACGGCCGAGGTGCTGGGGCCGCCGCGCGGCCGCCGGCCTTATCGCTGGGCCGGGGCGGCAGGGACGTTTCGGAGGACCCGCTGAGACAGGGCCCTGAAAGCCCTCAACCTTCAGGCCATGCGGGAACCCGCGCGCCCCCCGGAAGCGGACGCGCCCACGACACTGCCCAGCAGGCCCAGCGGTGCCAGGAAGAACAGGGAGATGACCACGCGGGACGGGACGATGAGGGCGGCGATCCGGGAACCGCCGGGGACCCCCGCCAGGGCCGGTGCCGAGAGCACCAGGGCCAGCCCGGTCGCCCCGGCGGCAAACGACAACAGGGTGTAGAGCATCGCCCGGCCGGCCCGCTGGGTACGAACCCCGAGAAGCAGCCCCACGGCCAGCGACATCGCCAATGCCGCGGCCGCACCGTGCCGGGCGAGCCACGGAAAGGGGCTGAGGGCCGGAAGCCACCAGTTGGTCAGGAAGAACGACACCGTGCCCCCGCCCCCGAAGAGGGAGGCCAGATCCCCCAGGAAGAGGCGCACCGCTCGCGAACGGTCGGTCTGTTGAGCCAGGATGGTCATGCCCGGGCTGCTACGATCCCTCCACGTCGGGATACAAGGCTTCCCGGCTGAACGTGCGGGCTCCCAGCACCGGCAGTTCGAGCCGGCCGGAGAGGTAGAAGCGCCAGGACGCCCCTGCCCCGTCTCCGGCGGGCGGCCGGGCCGTCTCCGTGCCGGCAGGGAAGGTCAGGGTGAGCTGCCCGGTCGACGAAGGGGCGACGACCAGCGGGTTTTGCCGAAGGTCGCGGCTGGCGGCGCCCAGGTAGTCCCCTCCGTGCCACGCGAGCACCTGCACTTCCAGGAGTGTGACCGGCCACGGGCCCGGGTTGCGGTAAAAGAGCGAGAGCTGCAGCGCAGGGGAGACCGCAGCGACCTCCACGCCCACCTCGAAGAGGCTGAGGGTGCGAGCACCCTCCACGTATTGCCGGCTCATGCGGGTGGTGCCGGCGGCACCCAGGATGCCCGAAACCAGTAGCACGAACGCGGCAACGCTCGGCCCGCGAAAACCCCGGGCTACCACGACGAAGCCCCGCCTTCCTGATGGGCTTGTTTCGACAGACCGGGGCAGCTGTCCTCGCTATGCGGGGCGTGACGGTCCCGAGCGCGCCGGCACGCCGCCTCGAAGCAGGGCCGAGCGCAGCGCGGCCGCCCATGACCGGCGTTCGGAAGGCCGTTTCGATACCCTGACGGCTGCCGGGGTCGCAGCGAGGGTCCGCGGGCTGAACGCCTCGCGCACGCCATCGCCCAGGAAGTTGTAGCTGAGGACCGCGAGGAAGATGGCGAAACCCGAGACGAGCGTCCAGGGGTATCGTGCCATGCTGTTGACGTTGGTGGCCTTGCTCAACATGTTGCCCCAGCTTGCGTACGGCTCCTGGACGCCCACGCCGATAAGGGACAGCGCGGCCTCGGCGATGATGAAGCCCGGCACTGACAGGGTGGCCGCCACGATTGCGTATGAGACGGTGTTGGGCAGGATGTGCCGCCAGATGATGCGCAGGTGGGTCGCCCCCACGGCCCTTGCGGCCGCGACGAAGTCCTGCTCTCGCAGCGACAGCACCAGGCCCCTCACCGCCCGGGCCGACCCGGGCCAGCCCACCAGGCTCAACACGAGCACCACGAGGAAGAAGCGCTGCTGTGAGGGCAGGTTCAACGGCAGCACCGCGCTCAGGGCCACGAGCAGGTAGAAGCTGGGGATGGCCAGCACGATTTCGGCAAGGCGCATCATCACGTTGTCGACGCGCCCGCCGAAGTAGCCGGAGATCCCGCCGTAGATCAGACCAATCAGGAGCGTCACCGCAATGCCGGCTACGCCGATGAAAAGCGACCGGCGGGCACCGAACAAGAGGCGGGAGAAGATGTCTCGACCCATGTCGTCAGTGCCCAGAAGATACAACCCGGCGGGAGGATCCACGCCGATCAGGTGCACGTCGGTGGGAATGAGCCACAACAGGCGGTACGGTTCGCCGCGCACGAAAAAGCGGACGGGGTAAGGCTGCGAACGATCCTCCTCATAGATCCGGCGGCTGCGGTCTACCAGCCTGAAGTCGTAGACGAACGGTCGGCTCAGGGCACCGTCCTGCGTCACGATGTGGATCCGGGTGGGCGGGTGGTAGAACTTCCGCCGGTTGGTGTACAGCTCCGAGTAGGGCGCCACGAAGTCGGCAAAGATGGCCAGCAGGTGCATCGCCAGGAGCACCAGCCCTGCCGCCCTGGCCACGCGGTTTCGCTTCAGCCGGGTCCACCCGGCACGCCAGAGCGAAACGGACTCCGCCTGCTGAGGCTGCTCCTGATCGTGGAGGATACGCTCGGCGATGGTCATTGGAGCCTCACCCTCGGATCGGCCCACGCCAGCAGTATGTCGGCGACCAGGTTACCCACCACTAGCAACACCCCTGCCATCAGTACGGTTCCCATCACGACGTAGTAGTCGTAGGCTCTCAGCGCTTCCAGCACGAGCCGCCCCATGCCGGGCCATCCCGTGATGATCTCCGTGAGGGCGGCGCCGTTGAGGAGGCTTCCGAGTTCGAAGCCGAAGATGGTGATCATGACGTTGAGGGCGTTGCGAACCCCGTGCTTCCAGACGACGCGGCTCTCGGGCAGCCCCTTGGCCCGGGCCGTTACGACGTACTCCTGGCCCAGCACGTCGAGCATGCCGGATCTCAGGTACCGGGTGAGGGAGGCCATGCTGGCGGTGCCGAGCACCACAGCCGGCACGATGAGGTGCCTGCCGATGTCCGCCACCTTTCCCCACGTGGAAAGCGAGGCGAAGTCGCTGCTCGTCATGCCGCCAACGGGCAGGGGTAGATTGAAGTGAACCACGAGGTACAGGAGCAGGAGCGCCAGGAAGTAGTTGGGGATCGAGAGCCCGATAAAGGCCGCGAACGTCAGCACCCGGTCGTACGTCGAGTGCGCCTTGACGGCGGCGTACACCCCGGCGGGAAAGGAAAAGGTCCAGGCAAGCGCAAGCGACGCAACCGAAAGCAGCAGGGTGTTCAACAGGCGCGTCCCGATGAGGTAGCTCACCGGCGCGCCGTAGTTGAACGAGTGGCCCAGATTGAAGTGCAGCACGTTCCACAGCCACCGCCCGAACTGTACGTAAGCGGGCTGGTCAAGCCCGAACTGGCGGTTCAGCTGTTCGATGGCCTCCGGGCTCACGTCGGGGTTGAGCCGGAGCAGGTCGAGGTAGTCGCCGGGGGCCAGCTTCATGACAAAGAAGGTCAGGACGCTGACCCCTAGCATCATGGGGATGATGTACAGCAGCCGCCGCAGGATGTAACGCCACATCGAGTTGTACGCCCCTCAGCCAAGGTGCCGCCCAAGGCGGGCGGGCCGGAGTTACAAGAGGCTCCGGCCCCGCCTGCCGAGGACCGTGCTAGCGCCGGTCGATCCAGAGTTCGTCGACCTGGTACAGAAGGCCCCGGGCAAACGCCGTGGGCTGGGCGTTCTTCACGTAGTTGTAGACGGCGTACCAGGCTTCGGGGTTCACCGTGTAGATGAGGGGAAGCTGATCGGCCACGAGGTCCTGGAACTCGTTGTAGTACTTGCGCCGCACGTCGTTGTCCAGGTACTTGGTGGCCTCTTCGAACAGGAAGTCGATGCGCGCCTCCCAGGCGGTAGCCGGCTGCTTCTGGCCCGGGTACCACATGTGGAGGCCGCCGTTGGACATCCAGACGTTGCGGCCGGTGGCCGGCTCGGGGCCTCCGGTCAGGCCGATGATGATGGCGTCCCAGTCGTACGTCTCCGTGAGCTTCCTGACCAGCACGTTGAAGTCGATGGGCTGGAAGTTGACCTTGATGCCGAGGCGGGTCAGGTCCTCCTTCAACAGCGACCCGATCGTCTCTCTGGCGCGGTTGCCGGCGTTGGTGAGAAGGTCGAACTCGACGAGGTTCCCATCCGCATCCCGCAGCCGGCCGTCGGCGCCGCGCCGGAAGCCGGCCTCGGCCAGCAACTCCTGCGCCTTCTTCAGGTCATACGGGTACTGCTTCACGTCCGGCTTGTGGAACACCTTGGCTGCCGGCCCGATGGGACTCCACTGGGGTTGGGCCAGCCCCGCGAAGGCCAGGTCGATGATCGACTCCTTGTCTACCGCGTACGCCACGGCCTGGCGGAAGAGCTTGTTGGTGAACCACGAGAGCTTCGGTTGCTTGATGGTGTTCGGGTTCTGGTTGAAGACGATGAACTCGCTGCCGAACGTGGGGCCGCCGTTGATGAGCCGGAAGCCCTTGGACGCCGCCTCCATCTGCAGGTCGGCCACGTAGCGGCGGTCGGGCGCCAGGTAGTCGATCTCCCCGGCGCGGAATTTCAGGAGCTCCACGTCCTGGCTTTCGACGATGGTCTCCTCCAGCCGGTCCAGATACGGAAGCTGCGTGCCCGCCTTGTCGAGGCGCCAGTAGTTGGGATTGCGCTCGTAGACGATCCGCTGCGCCGGCACGTACTCGACGATACGGAACGGCCCGGTGCCGACGATCTTCTTGGGGTCGGTGTCGATCCCCCACATCTCGTTGAACTTGCCGGCTTTCCATGCGTCGTAAAGCAGGTGGCGCGGCATGATGGGCACGCCGATGCTGCGCAGCAGCGGCGCGTAAATCCTGGGCAGCGTGAAGCGCACGGTGTACTGGTCTACCTTCTCGTACTTCAAGGGCTTTCCGTCGATGGTCAGGCCGAAGCGGAAATTGTTAGGGATGTTCTGGTCGTAGACCAGGTCGTACGAGAAGATCACGTCGTCTGCAGTAAGTTCCTGCCCGTCGTGCCACTGCACGCCGCGGCGGAGGTAAAACGTCCAGACGAGGCCGTCCTCGCTGTACTCCCACTTCTTCGCGAGCGCCGGAATGATCTCCGTGGTGCGGCCGTCGGCGGTCACGAGGCCTTCGAAGACCCTGCCAAGGACGTCGGTGGACGACGTCTCCTTGGCGAGGTAGTAGTTGAACGTCTTGGGCCCGCTGCCGAACGACGAGTACCGCAACGTACCCCCACGCTTGCCAATGGGAATGTCTGCTACGTCCGGGTCCTGCGTAGTGGCAGCTGCTGCGGCGGTGACCGAGAGAAGCGACACCAAAAGCGCCACCGCCACCCCCACACTGGCCAACTTCGCGCGCCCTCCACTCATCCTTCCAAGCGCCTCCTTCCGGCGCGGGTAAACCCGCTCAGGTGGCCCTAACGTTCGGCATCCCCCGGCTCGTTCCCTCCAGGATCCGGAGGCGAGGAGCGGGTATGGGGCCGGGGCCTTGCGGAGGCAGGCGGCGAGGGCCACAATGTCGGTGTGCGCCGCACGCGCTGCACAGGAGGAGGCGTAAGGCGTCCTTGGACTTCCGGCTGACAGAAGAGGCAGCGGCGAGCAACTTCACGCAGCCTCCACCCTCCCGGGCAGGGGTGAAGGCGATCGACGTGCACACCCACACGCACGTGATGCCCGAGGCGAGCCTTCTCATGCAGGCGGCCGACCTCTACGGGATCGACACCCTGGTGGTCATCGCGCGGGAGCACCTGGAGCCGGCGGCCATCGCCAACGGCTGGGCGGGGCGCGTTCTGGTGGCCCCGCAACTTCGCTACGACCTCCTGGAAGACGAGAAGGCGTTCGCTGTCGAGAACCGCCGGCGGGTGGAGGAGGCCCACCGGCGCGGGGCGCGGCTGATCAAGTTCTGGTTTACGCCGCGCTTTTATGCGATGACCCGCCTGCGCCTGGACGACCCGCGCCTCGCCCCGGTTCTGGAACGCATCCAGGAACTGGGTCTGGGCCTGCTGGTGCACGTCTCCGACCCTGACATCTGGTTCGAACGGGTCTACACCGACCGGGCGCTTTACGGCTCGAAAGCCGACCAGTATCCGCCGCTCGAAGCCGTGCTGGAGCGCTACCCTCGGACTTCCGTCATCGCGGCGCACATGGGCGGCGACCCGGAGCACCTCGACCACCTGCAGGCGCTGCTCGACCGCTATCCCAACCTCTACCTGGACACCAGCGCCACCAAGTGGATGATCCGGGAGCTGGGACGCCGCCGCGACGAAGCGCGGGCGTTTATCATCCGAAACGCCGAGCGCATCCTCTTCGGCACCGACCAGGTGGTGACGGCCAATTCGGACCTGGTGCGCTACACGTCCAGGTACTGGGCGCACCGGATCTTCTGGGAGACCGATGCGGTCTGCCCCTCGCCCGTGGAGGACCCGGACTGCGACGGAATGCCCGTCATCCGGGGGCTTTCGCTGCCGTCCGAGGTGCTGGCGCGCGTCTACCGCACCAACGCCGAGCGTGTGTTGAGGCTGTCAGACTAGCGGTCGGTGCGGGGAGGGAAATCCTTCCGGCGGCGCTTGTCGCCCTCGGGGGGCGTCTCGGTGGGCGGGTAGAGGTCGGCGTCATCCGGGTTGT
>JBFMCJ010000052.1 GCA_040754675.1 Bacillota bacterium | reverse complement strand
CCCGAGGAAGTTGAAGCTGAGGAGGGTGAAGGCAAAGATCAGCGCCGGCCAGATCAACAGGTGGGGAAAGCCCAGGATCATGCTGTTTCCGATGTTGAGCAGGTTCCCGAAGCTGGGCATGGGCGGCCGGAGCCCCATACCGAGGAGCGAGAGGGCGCTTTCGGTCATCATCGCCCAGGGGATGCCCATCATGAAACTGATGATGATCGGCCCGAGGGCGTTCGGCAGCAGGTACTTGCGGATGATGTGGCCGTCCCTGGCGCCCAGGGCCCGGGCAGCCTCGACGAACTCCGACTGCTTGAGGGAGAGGATCTGTCCGCGCACGAGCCTGGCCAGGCCGGCCCAGCCCGTGAGCCCGATGGCCAGGAAGATGGTGAAAAGGCCCCTGCCGAGCACCGTCACGAGGATGACGTTGAAGAGAAAGGTGGGGAAGGCGTACATGACGTCCACGAGCCGCATGATCAAGGTATCGACCACCCCGCCGCGGAACCCCGCCAGAGCACCGAGCAGGACGCCGATGACCAGAACGACGAATTGGGAGCCGAAGGCCACGATGAGGGCGTTGCGGAGGCTGTAGAGGATGCGGCTCAACATGTCGCGGCCGAGATCGTCGGTGCCGAAGGGAAACCGCAGGCTCGGCGGCTCGAAGACGTGATCGTAGTGCGTCTCGTCGTATCGGTACGGAGCGATGACCGGGGCCAGGATGGCGATCAAGATCAGGGCGATGACGAAGATGCCGCTGGCCACGGCCATCCTGTTCTGCTTGAACCGGCGCCAGGCCGCGGCCCAGTAGCTCACACCCCCTCGTGCCTTTCGCTGGCCGACCGTCGCGCCGGCTGGTCTTGCGAGGCCGGTTGCCTGGTTTGCCATGCTCAGATCCCCTACTCCAGTTTGATTCGCGGATCTAAAAGAGCGTAGGCGATGTCGACCAGCAGGTTCATGACCATGACCGAAAGGGCCAGGATGAAAGTGGAGGTGACCAGGAGCGGGTAATCCCGGAAACCGGCGGCGGTAACGAAGAGTTGACCGATGCCGGGGACGCGGAAGACCTGCTCGATCCAGACGGCGGAGCCGGCCAGGATTCCGGCGAGGGTCGGCCCGATCACGGTCACGATGGGAATGAGCGAGTTCCGCAGGGCGTGTGTCAGGATGACCGCGCGTTCGGTCCCCCCTTTGGCGTAGGCGGTCCTGATGTAGTCCTGGTTGAGCGTGTCGAGCAGGCTCACCCGCATGAACCTGGCGATCACCGCCATGGGGCCCAGGGCCACCGCCACCACCGGCAGGATCATCTGTCGCAAGGAGCCCCACCCCGAAGTGGGCAGCCAGCCCAAGGTCACGGCGAAGAGGATGATGAGGAGCACGGCGATGACGTAGGCCGGGATGACCTGGCCGATCATGGCCAGGAAGGTGGCCGTGTAGTCAAGCCACGTGTTGCGCCTGAGCGCGGCGAGGATACCGAGCGGGATCCCGACCAGGATGGCCAGGGCCATCCCGAGCAGCCCCAGGGTCAGGGTGACGGGGAACTTCTGGCGGATCTGTTCCTCAATGGTCATGCCGGGATTGGAGAACGAGGGACCGAACTTGAACCTGACCGCATCCCCGAGGTAGACCAGGATCTGCTTCCAGAGCGGCTGGTCCAGCCCGTATTTCTTCTCGAAACCACGCCGCAGGACCTCCACCTGCTCCTTGCTGAGGTTCGTACCGCCGGCCGCCGTCTGATAACGCTGGATGTCGAAGAAGTTGCCCGGGGCGGCATACATCAGGCAGTACGTGATCACCGTGAGAACGACGATGGAGAAGGCGATCGTCACGAGCCGCTTGCCGATGTACTTCAAAAGGGCCATGGATGCACCCCCCTCGTTGGCACCAAAGGCAGCAGAGGCGCCTGACCCGTGGCGGGCCCGAAGCTCCAAGGCCCGGTCAGTGTTCAGTGTAAGGACGGGGGCGGAGGGCACCGCGCGGGCACCCTCCACCCTTTCCAGCTTACTTCACGTTCATGTACTTGAAGTTGAAGACGGCCGGGCCCCAAGAGAACTTGTAGATCATGAGCCCTTCGATGTTCGGCCGCAGCACGTACTGGGCCTTGTCCATGTAAAGCGGGACCATGTAGTACTGATCCTGGATGATCTGGAGGACCCTGGGGGCCATCTCCACGGCCTTCTCGAACGGCAAGTTGAGCATCTCGTAACGGAGGCGGCGCGCCTGCCGGTTGGTCTCGTTCATCCCGGTGTACTCCACCTGGAACTGTTCCTCACCGAGGAGGATCCGGTTGGCCTGGCGCCAGTACTCGATCTTGTCCTTGTCGGTCGTGGCCTTCTTCCACTTCTCGTAGACCTCGTCGAACTGCTCGTCGAAGGTGGGCTTCTGCATCATCTCGGCGATCCAGTGCTTGCTCGGCTCCCTGGCCACGATCTCCTCCTTCGCCGCTACCAGCTGGGCTTTCTTGGCGAAGAGCGGTTCCCAGTCGGCCGCGGTCAGGCCGCCCTTCATGGTGAGGTAGTCCTCGCGGAGCTGCCAGATCTCCTGGGAGTTCTTCCGCACGGCGGTAGGATAGTCGTAGAACCACAGGGTGTGACAGGCGTTCTTGAGGAGCGCGCCCGCCTCGAACGAGTTCATCGGCGCTCCTATCCTGGTGAAGCCAGGGGCCGCCTCGGGGGTCCAGTTGGCCCAGACGTACTGGTTCCAGTAGAGACCGCTTTCAATGTTCTCCACCAAGACGTTGACGCCGAGGTTCTTCTTCCACTGGTCCACGACGAACTCCACTTCCGGCATGTTGCCGGTGATGTAGAACTTGAGCGTGGGCAGGCCCTTGCCGCCAGGATACCCTGCCTCGGCCAGGAGCTCCTTGGCCCTGGCCGGATCGAAGGGGATGGCCTTGAGCTGCTCACCGATGGGATCGTCGTCCGTCCAGTACTTACCGGAAGCTACCGCTCGCCCGCCCAGGACGGTCCTGGCCAAGGTCTCGCGGTCGATGGCCAGGGCGAAGGCCTCACGGAGCTTCTTGTTGTCCATCACGTCGTTGACGCCGCGGGAGATCTGGTATCCTTGCCAGAAGAGGTCCATGACCGTTTCGTGGAAGGCCTTGGCCAGCTCAGGGTTGGACTTGACGAACTTGAACTCGGCCACGTTGCCGATCCAGGCGAGGTCGAGCTCGCCCGCTTGGTAGGCCTGGATGAGGCTGACGCCTGCGGCGAAGTTCTTCAGGACGATCCGGTCGACGTTGCCGCGCTCGCCCACGTAGTTGTTGTTCTTGACCAGGACGGTTTCCTTGCGCTCAACCCAGGAGATCGGCACGTAGGGGCCATTGCCCACGAAGTGCTCGGGTCTCCACCAGTCGCTGCCGTACTTCTCCACCGTCTTGCGATGCAGGGGCATCGCGCCGCCTACCGCCAACCAGGAGTTGAAGTCGTAACGCGGCGTCCAGAGGGTGAACTGGAGGGTGTAGTCGTCGAGGGCCTTGACGCCGAGTTCGTCCGGGGAAACGGCGCCGGCCTTGACCGCCCAGGCGTTCTTGACGAACTGCAGGGGACTGGCCCACATCGGCACGTCAGGGAGCTCCGGCCCCGCGACGTACTTGTAAGTCCATTCGAAGTCGTGTGCGGTGACAGGATCGCCGTTGGACCACTTCTTGTCCTTGCGCAGGGTGATGGTCCAGGTCTTCCCGTCCTCAGAAGAGGTCCACCTCTCAGCGATGACCGGCACGACCTTTACCCCACCCAGACCCTTCGGATCGGGAGCGTACCCGAACAGCCCCTCGAAGATCGTCCCCTGGGCCAGGATGTGCTGGGACTGCCAGTAGTACGGGATGAAGCTGGGTATGTTGTCGAAGAAGGGTAGCTGGACTACGTTCTCCTTGGCGACGACCCCGGCACCCCCCGAGACTACGAGGAGACACGAGAGAACGACGACCGACCAGATCCTGACTGCTCTCATGCCCTTCCTCTCCTTCCGTTTCGGCCTGGTTTCACGCATGTAACCGAGCAGCTGAACGGCGCCGTCTTCCATCCATCACCCCCCTTTTCGCCACTAGATGGAGTTTCAGCTTCCGGGCCTTGTGGCAGGATGCATTGTCCAGAATCAGGCCGGATGGAACCGCCGGTCTGCTGGAGCAGGAAGGCCGAAAAGGCGTGAACGGAAGAGTCTCCGTAAGCTGCACCAGGATCCCGCGCCACCGACGGCTGCAGACACTCACCCCCCACCCGGAAAGCCCCCGGACGGGGGCGCCGTCGACCCTCGAAGAACCAGCCGCGTGGGCACAATGATCCGCACAGGCGTGCTCGCTCGCGAGGTACCCAGCTGGTTGAGCAGGCGGCGAACCGCCTCGCGGCCGATCTTGCGCTTGCGGACGTGAACCGTGGTGAGCGGGGGGGTGACGTGCGCGGCCGAGCTGATGTCGTCGAACCCGGTCACGGAGAGCTCTTGCGGGATCGCCACGCCGCGTTCGGCCGCCGCCCGGATCACACCCATCGCCATCATGTCGTTGCTGCACAGCACGGCAGTGACGCCGTGCGCCATGACGTCGCCGAAAGCGGCGTGGCCGCCGTCGAACGTGGGAGCAGCTTCGATTACGACCTGGTCTGTCGGGGGCACCCCGGCCTCCGAGAGGGCCGACTGGAACCCCACCACACGCTCCCAGGCAGCGGCCGATCCCAGGTGCTGCTTGAGGATCGCGACTCGCCGGTGGCCGAGGGAAGCGACATACGCCGCCACGGTACGTGCTCCAACGAGGTTGTCGCTCAGGACGGCATCGCACGCGAGATCGGGGAGATAGTGGTCGACCACGACGGTTGGCCGCTTGAGCGCCTTGAGGGAGTCGAGGAAGTGTGGAGAGCTGCCATATCCCAGCCACAGGTACCCCTCGGTGGCTTCAGACTGCTCGAGCCGGCGGATTTCCTCGTCCGAGTTGACGAAGGCCACCCGCAGGCCCAACCCGACCTTACGGGCCTCCTCCTCCACGCCGGCGACGATCTCCATATAGAACGGGTTTTGCGCCACGTCGCTCAGGTAGGCACCCTCGCGGCCGTCGAACACGAAGGTGAGGGCCTGCTCCGCCGCAAGCGATCCGCCTGAGGACGGGACGTCGAACCCCATGGCCCGGGCGCGCGCCACGATGCGTTGGCGTGTCGCCAGGCTAACCCCGTTTTTGCCGAGCAGAGCCCTGGACACCGTGGAAGGGGCGACGCCAAGCTCCCTGGCAAGGGCCCGCATCGACACCCGACCGGCGTTGGCTCGCTTCGCTGGCTCCGGCACGGCCACGCCCCCTTGCGCTTACAGGCCGGCGCGTACGCGCATTCACCGTACGGCCCGGGCGGCGCCGGTTAGCGCAACGTTTGCGCGTCCTGTTGCAACACAAGGATACGACGTGCGCTCGCGCTTTCCTGCCACGAGGCACGCGATCGTCACGCCTCTTGCTTTTGGAGAGGTCGCCACAACCGCGTGCCTTTCGAAACCCATTTCCTATGCGGACCTGTTGCGGCGCTGACGCAACACATCGCAACAACGGGAGTGCCGGGAGCGCATCTCATCTTGCCAGAGGTCTCATACCACCCAATAACGTCCGGCTGCTAAAAACGGCGGGGGTCCGTGCGAGAATCCTCACTCCAGCTCCACCGCGATGGCGACGTCTCGCCGGAACGGGGGTACCGCGAGCCGCAGGGTGCCGTCGACGGCCGTAGGCCGCCCCTCATGGACGACCCGGGCGGTCCACGGATCCCAGACCCTCACCCGGTAGGCGCCGGCAGGCGCGCCGGCGAGAGACACCTTGACCCCTTCCATCAAGAGCGCCTGGTATCCCTCCACGACCCGCTTCCATGTGTGGTGGCGATCCTGAAGCCAGAGAAGATAGCCCCGGTCGCTGCGCAATCCGTACCCCCGCACCCGGGGGACGGCGTTCTCCAAGACGTATCCGCCGATCTGGATCCAGTCGGCCCCCGTGTTTTCCACCTCGATGCGGTAGGTTCCGGCGACCAGGGGCACCCGCACCACCTCGTTCACGGGTCGATCGTCGGCCTGCGGGGGATAGACGGCCCACCTGGCCACCTCTCCGTTGACACGGATTTCCAGCTCCGCGCCCGAGCGGGCAGCCACCAGCACCTCCACCCCGAAGGACCCGTCGCGCGTCAGGGTCACGTCGAACCGGGAAGGCTCGGACCGCTTGTCGGTGTTGTAACGGCGGCCGTAGAGGTAGGAGGCAACGGCCTGTGGGCCGCTGGTGCCGGAGGGATTGACGATCCAGTAGGGCCTCTCGGGCGTCGCACCCCAGCCGAGGGTGGGGGAAACGATCAGGTCGCCCGGAACATCGGTATCGACGGTCACCTTCTCCGGAACGGCCGGCAGCCACCGGTCCAACGGGACGAACCCAGCCAGCCCCTTGTAGTGGTAGTACAGGTCGTTGGGATGAATGTAGCTGTCCCACCACCAGCTCATCCCCGTAGCCGAGCCTCCGGAAAACAGGCCGGCCCAGACCGCGTTGTGGACGTTGACGCCCTCCCGGTCCGCGCGGGCGGGCCCGCGCCAGTCGGTCCCGTACTCCGCGGTGAGCGTGGGCTTCGCAAAGCGCTCCAGCTTACGCTGATCGTTGGCCATTACGGCCTCCACCATATCAGCCACGTTGTAGAAATGGCTATTGGTGAGATCCATCTGGGGAAGGGCCCAGATGGCGTCCTCCCTCTGGGGGCTGGAGAAGCTGGTGGTCACGAGGTGGCCGTAGGGGTCGATCTCCCGGAGATAGTCGCCCATCTCCCGGTGCCACGCCGCCACGACCTCCGGATCGTAGTCGTCGGTGAGGTCCACTTCGTTCCACAACTCCCACGCGAGGAGGTTCGCATGATGCCCCCAGCGGGCCACGATGTAACGCAGCCGGCGCTTGAACAGTTCCCGAGCCTCGGCATGGGTGAAGAACTCGGCGGGCCGGGAGAGCATTCCCCCGTTAGCCCGGTTGTAGGGGTTCTCGTGCCACTGCGGGTTCACCCGGGCGCTGAGCTGCCCGTGGTTGTTGAGGACCAGCATGACGTTGATCCCCAGGTCCTCGGCCAGCTTCATCACGTAGTCCAGCTGGTAGGCCCGGTCCTGACGGCGGTCGTAGTTGCCTAAACCGGTGTCATTCCACTCCAGGCCGAAGCTCCAGCTGGCCATCCAAATACGGACGAGGCTAGCGCCGCTGGCAGAGAGGGCAGGCAGCCATATGTCATAGTCGTCCGGACGATCCTTCCACCAGGCCAGATTCTGCCCGATGCCGAAGAAGGGTGTCCCGTCCTCGTAGATGAGGCTCAACCCATCAGGGGAACGTCGTAGGAAGCCCCGCCGTGCGGAGGGGCCGACGGTGAACGTGGCCTCTTCCGTGACAGCTTCTCCCGTGGCGTCCCGCACGTGCAGCCGGTAGGACCACGTGCCGACCTCGTCGGGCGTAAACCGGACCCTCCAGGTGGGGGGCTGGCGGGTGCGAACGGCCGCCCCTCCGAGATCGCGGCTGCGCAAGTGGTCGATGTAGTAAAAGCCTATCACCCGAAGGACCCGCCCCGAAGGCGCGCAGAATGCGGCCTGGACGTCGACATCATCGGGGTCGTAGGGATTTGCGTACCGGGCCTCCAGGTCCAGCAGCAGCTCCACCGTGTCATAACGGCCCGGGTCCGCCGGGCGCAGCTCCATCGAGCGAATCACCGGCTTGGCCATCGCCTCAGTCCCCCCCGCTACCGCGCAGGCTACCAGCCAGATGGCGATCCACACGAAAGCAGGTCGACAGTGAACCTCCTTGGCTTCTCGGTTCTTACTCATGCAGGGCAGACGCCTCCCGCCGGAGGGTGAAAGGCCGTCCCTTCCTTGATGTCGGGGAGCTCCCGCCAGGTGACGTCGTCGAAGGCGGTCGGCCGGTCTCGGCGCCCCAGCACCCCGAGCCTCCCCCTGCCCGGAGGTGGTTTCCAGCCGCATCATACCAAAGACGGCCTGCAGATTCTGCAACGTCACCCCCACCCAACCGCCCGGTCCCCGACGCCTCATGCGGGTCGAGCACGAGTATCGGCGTCGGGGCACCGCCTGTTACCTGGCCGGGTTTGACGTCCGGACCGGCCGCGTGAGCGAGCGCTTGGAGGCTCGCAATGGCAAGGTATCCTCCTATAGCGTCAGAGCCGCACCGGGAGGAACCTCGGATGGCTTGACGGGGCACGGCGAAGGCGCACGCTTGACGCCCTTCGGACTCTGCGCGTAGAATCGGTTCGGCACCCGACCTCATCGTTCGTGGTGGGCGTAGCTCAGTTGGTTAGAGCACCAGGCTGTGGACCTGGGGGCCGTGGGTTCGAATCCCACCGTCCACCCCATGTCGATGTGCTGCGCGTCGGTGCGCCCGTAGCTCAGGGGATCAGAGCGGGTGGCTTCGGACCACCAGGTCGTGGGTTCGAATCCTACCGGGCGCACCAAGTCGTTTGGCCCACGCCCGGGGTCCGGTCACGTCGTCTTTTTCATGACTCGGGGCGAACCCCGGTTGGGGAGGTTGAAGGCAAATGGCGGCGTACCGGGCGACAACTCACGTACCGCCTCTCGTGAGGGAGGCCATGGACGTGGCAAAAGAGGCCGGGTTCGAGCAGTCGTGCACCGAGGAAGTGGGCCGCCTTCTGAGATTGCTTGCCAGCCAGTTTGAAACCGGCACCATTGGCGAGATCGGCACGGGGTACGGGGTCGGTGCCGCCTGGATCGCAAGCGCACTGGCGCCGGGCGCCTGCTTTGTAACCGTGGAAATCGACGAAGCCCGGGCGGCTCGCGCGCACGCCCTTTTTCGACACCTGCCCAACGTTCGCGTCATTCACGGCGACTGGCGGGAAATCGTGAGGTACGGCCCCTTCACCATGCTGTTCGCCGACGGCGCCAGGGTGAAGGAACGCCATCCCGAAGTGATTCTGCAGTCCCTCAAGCCCGGAGGGCTTCTGGTGCTCGACGACCTGACGCCGGAGGACCAATGGCCGACGGAATGGCGGGGCAGGCCCGATCCGGTGCGACAGTTCTGGCTGAACGATCCTCGGGTAACTGCTACCGAGGTCATGGTCAGCCGGGACCATGCCGTCATTCTGGCCACACGCTCCGCTACACCACGGCGGGGAGCCTGAGCGGCGGGCGGGGCATCTTCCTGACGGCCAGCCCGCCGGATGTTACCGGCTGCTCGCGACGAGGGGTGCGCCACGGCCCGTGGCCTTCCTGGTGGGCGCCCGAAGGGGAGGAGCGGTTAGAGACGGTCGTCGTATCCATCCGGTGGGCGATGGCCCCGGCGGCAGGGGACCCGCAAGCGGAGCGGCAAGAGCTGCCCCGGCCGGGGGTTGCTGGCCGGGGCCTCTTTCCATGCAGGGAGGCGCGCATCCATGCGGCGGGCCGTTGCCCTGGCCCTGGCGGCGGTGGCGCTCGGGGGAGCCACGGCGCAGGCCGGGCTTGGGCCGGTGGAGCTGGTCGACCGCCACGGACAGCCGTTTGCGACGCTGTGGAACGACGAGGTGCGGTACAAGGAGGACCCCTGTGACCGCTACTTCGCTTTCGTGATCCGGGCAGCCGTCAAGGACGTGCTGGGTTCGGAGGTCCAAGCTGGCCTCACGGTGCGAACCTCCCTCGACCTGCGGGTCCAGCGGGCGGCCGAAAAGGCGCTGCTCACCCGCCTTCCGGAGGGAACGCCCGACGAAAACGGGGTGCTGCAGCCCCAGGGCGCCATCGTCGTCCTGGACCCGCGCACCGGCGATGTGCTGGCGCTGATCGGCGGGCGCTGCCAGGACAGCTTCAACCGGGCGGTGGCCGCCTTCCGCCAGCCCGGCTCCGGCCTGAAGCCTTTCATCTACGCTGCGGCGCTGGACAGTGGCATGACCGCAGCCAGCTTCGTGTATGACGGGGAGATTGCTCTCCCGCTTCCCGGCGGGAAGGTGTGGCAGCCGCAGAACGCCGACGGGCGATACCACGGGTGGGTGAGCCTGCGCTACGCATTGGTGCACTCCCTCAACACGGCAAGCATCCGGGTACTGGCCCAGGTCGGGGTTGACCGCGTGCTCGGGCTTCTCTCAAGCCTGGGCTTCTCGCGCCTGGGAGCCCACGACCGCCATCTCGGGCTGTCGCTCGGTGCCGTCCGGGACGGGGTTGCTCCGATGGAGATGGCCCGGGCGTATAGCGTACTTGCGTCGGGCGGCTATCTTCCCGAGGTTCGGACGGTTTTGAGCATCACGGACCGGGACGGGGAGCTGCTCTACGAGGCGCCCCTGCGGCGGCAGAAGGTGATGGATCCCGTGACCGCCTACATCGTGACGTCCATGCTGCAGGAGGTGCTCACGGACGGCACGGCAGCGGGCCACGTCCACGTGGACATTCCCATGGCGGGGAAGACCGGAACGAGCGAGGATGACGCCGATGCGTGGTTCGTGGGGTATACGCCGGCGCTGGCTGCGGCGGTGTGGGTGGGCTTCGACCGGCGCCAGCCGCTGCCTCTGGGAGATCTGCCCTATGCGAGCCTGTTGGCCGTCCACGCTTGGGGAGACTTCATGGAACGCCTCCGGCCAACGCCCCGTAGCTTCGATGGACCCCGGGGCGTATCAACCGTCCGTATTGACACGCGGACCGGACTGCGGGTACCTGCCCGGTGCAACGTTCCGGCCAGTGAGGTACGGACCGAATTCTTCCGGAAGGGCACGGAGCCCGCCGCGATCACGCCCCGGTGCGAGGACGCGGCTTCGTCTTAGCGCGGCGCACCTGCAGCGTCCGCTGTCGCCCCCGTTCGTCCCCGCCGGCGAGGAGGTTCCCGCTCAGCCGGCCCGTGACCGGATCCACTCCACAGCCGTGTCCAGCGCGGGATGCAGGTGAGACTGCAGCGAGTGGTCAGCCCCCTCGAGCCACTGCAGCGTGAGGGGCGCGGTGATCCGGGCGGCATATCGCTCCACCACGACAGGATCCGCCATCGCATCCCGGCTCCCGGCAAACCAAAGGAGCGGCGCCTTGAGGGCGGCAAAGCGCTCGGCCGGGACGGCCGGCGGCTGCCCGGGCAGGTGGAGCGGGTACCCGAACGCTACGACGCCCGCCAAGGCCTGTTCTGTCGCTGCCATGACCGAGACCACGGCCCCCAACGACTTGCCCGCCAGGAAGACTGCCTCGTCCGCCAGGTCGAGCCGGGACCGGGCCCACCCCACCACGGCCTTCAGATCCTGCAGTTCCGCGGCCAGATCCCGCGAGAACGGCTCGCCCCGCACCCGGTACCCGAAGTCGAACCGCACGCCCGCCATCCCACGCTGGGCAAGCCGCTGGCACAGGTGCAGGCTCAGGGGGTGCGACGCATCGTGGTTGGCCCCGTGGCTGGCGATGACGGCGCCTGCCGGCCGGACGCCGCAGGGAAGGTGCAGGTAGACCCGGAGCGGCGTGCCCTTACTGCCCGGCACGGCCACCTCCTCGACGCCTCCGCCCGCCATCGCATCGAACTCCGCCACCGCCGCCGGACGGTAGCTTCCGGAGGCGTAGCTCTCCTGAAGCACGCGCCGAGCCTCGTCGGGCGAAAGCCCGGCCATCAGGGCGTTCGTCTGCGCCGGGCGTTCCACGAACCGCCCCACCTCGTGCCAGGTTTCGTCGGGTCGGACCTGCGCCGCGACTGCCAGGGGGATCTTGGCCTTGCCGCCGGTCAGGTGCCGGTCGCCGAGCTCCGGCCACCGGTCTCGCCTGAAGATCCGCAGCGGCGTCCCGCCTTCGCGGGCGATCCGTGCCAGCACCGGCACCATCGCCACGCAGTCCCCACACCAGTCCTCGGCCAGGACGTACACCCGCCCCCCGCTCTCGGCGAAGCGGTGATAGCGTTCCCGCACGTCCTTGGGGACCGCCGTCTGCTCGTAGTTGCGGCCCATGCGCCGGGCGGAAGCTGCAGGCGCCCCCGCGACAAATTCCTCGAACGGTATGCCCGACGACCATTCGCCCTCACCGATAAGGGCCGGCAGTGTGCCCTCCGCCAACTCTTGGGCCCCCTTGTCCAAACACCGTCCCCAGCATTGTAGCTCCCGGGTGCCGGCACCCTGAAGCCCCGCCGTACGCCGCGCCGCCCGGCCGGTTACACTAGCCTCGTCGATCCTTCACGATGGCTTCACACTTTTCTCATCCTGGCCTCAGCGTCCTGAGAAATGATACCCCGGGGGGTTTGAAGGGAGGACACCTGATGTGGTGGGGATGTGGCCCCGGTGCATGGGGCGGTAACTGGTGGGTTGGAGGGCTTATGATGCTGCTCTTCTGGGCCCTGGTCATCGGCGGCATCGTATGGCTGGTGCGGCTGGTGACCGCGGGCGGTGGCGGCGCTCCTGCCGAACGCAGCCGGGCACGCGCGATCATCGAGGAACGCTTCGCCCGGGGCGAGATCTCCGAAGAGGAGTTCCGCCGGATGCGGGAGGAGCTGCGCTAACAGACCGGCCGCCACGGCCTCAGGCCGGCCATCTAATCAGAGGGGGTTGGAGCCGCATGACCCGGAGCGGGCGAACGGTTGTGATCAGGCTGGGCATCGCCCTGGGAGCAGCGCTCCTGGCGGCAGGTGCGGCCGGTGCGATGGGCTGGTTGGGAGGCTACGGCCCGGGGCGGGCCGGTGGCCCCGGCGGCCTTCCGGGTGCATGGGGAGGCGGCATGCCCTACGGGATGATGGGACCGGGAATGATGGGCTACGGTGCCAGGGGCCCTGGCGTGATGGGCGGCTGGCGGGCGCCAGAGCCTGCTGCGGGCGCCACTCCGCTCACCGCCGAGCAGGTCGCCGAACAGGTCCGGGCGATCCTGCCCCAGTGGGCTGAGGCAGGCCTGCGCGTCGGCCACATCATGGAGTTCGACAACGGCTTCTACGTCATCGTGGAGGGCGCCGGCGGCAAGGGAGCGTTCGAACTCCTGGTCGACCGCTACGGCGCCTGGGTTCACCCGGAGCCCGGCCCCAACATGATGTGGAACACCCGCTACGGGCACATGGGCTCGTGGCAGGCGGCCACGGGCAAGCCGCCGGTCAGCGCCGAACAGGCTGTGCGGCAGGCCCAGGCGTACCTCGACCGCTCGATGCCAGGCACGACGGCCGGCGAACTGACTGAGTTCCCCGGTTACTACACCATTGACGTGATGACCGGCGGCCGAACCTCCGGCATGCTCAGCGTGAACGCCTACACCGGCCAGGTCTGGTATCACACCTGGCACGGCGCCTTTCTCTCAGAGACCGAGGCGGACGGGGAGCACGAGGCCGGCCGCAGCACGTGAGGCAGCTCGCGATCGGATCGGCGAGGGCGCCGGTAGCGTCAGCGGTGCCCGAGCCTGGCCAGCGGCGACGCTATCCGGGGTGGAGCCGACCGTTCAGGGAGGTGGCGGCCCCACCTCAGGCCCGCCCACATACCGGCCCCGGCCACCGCGACCAGGATCAGCGCGAGCCCGTTGGCCTCCTGAACGTGGCCGGCCTGCACGGCGGTGTAAATGGCGATGGGAATGGTTTGAGTACGGCCGGGGATGTTGCCCGCCACCATCAGCGTGGCGCCGAACTCCCCCACCGCCCGGGCGAACGCAAGCAGCACCCCCGCCGCCACCCCGGGCCACGCCAGCGGCAGCAGCACGTAGCGGAAGACCGCCCACCTTCCAGCTCCGTCCACCTGGGCGGCCTCGACGGCG
>JBFMCJ010000051.1 GCA_040754675.1 Bacillota bacterium | reverse complement strand
GTCCCGTGACCGTGGAACTGGGCTCGAGTTCGTGGAACTCCTCGAAGAAGACGAGGTGCCCGAAGGCGAAGTTCGAGAGCGGCGAGTTCCACAACCCGATGAGCGCCGCCGGAGCCGCCAGGGCAATCAGCGGCCAGGTCATCACCCTGGACGACTCGCGGGCGTGCTCGAAGAGATGCTCGTCTCTCGGCTTCCCGAAGAAGACCATCCAGGTGGCGCGCGTCACGTAGAAGGCCGTCAGCACCGCCGCCGCCGCTCCGATCCAGAACAGCGCCGGTGTAGACGACCGGTAGGCCGCAAGCAGGATCTCGTCCTTGCTCCAGAAGCCCGAGAACGGCGGGATACCCGCCAGCGCGGCCCCGCCGACCAGCCACGTCACCCCCGTGATGGGCATCCGCCGGAAGAGCCCGCCCATGCGGTGCATGTTCTGCTCGTGGTGGAGCGCGTGGATGACGCTGCCTGACGCCAGGAACAACAGCGCCTTGAAGAAGGCGTGGGTCGTGAGGTGGAAGAAGCCGGCGGTGTACGCGCCGACCCCGAGGCCCATGATCATGTAGCCGAGCTGGCTGACCGTGGAATACGCCAGCACCTGCTTGATGTCTTCCCGCACCAGCGCGATGGTCGCAGCGAAGATGGCGGTGAAGCCGCCGATCCAGGCCACCACCTGCATTGCCTCGGGCGCCGGCGCAAACACCCCGAAAGCCCGCGCCACCAGGTACACGCCCGCGGCCACCATGGTGGCCGCATGGATCAGGGCGCTGACCGGGGTCGGGCCGGCCATGGCATCCGGCAGCCACACGTGCAAGGGGAACTGCGCCGACTTACCCACGGCGCCGCCGAAGATCAGCACGGCGGCCAGAGTGAGGGTCGGCACCGAGATCTGCCCGTGCTCGATCGCCTCGAAGGTTTCCCGCAAGCCGAAGGCCCCGACCTCCCGGAACAGGAGGAAGATGCCCACCAGCATGGCGACGTCGCCCACGCGGGTGGTCAGGAAGGCCTTCATCGAAGCGTAGCGGGCCTCGGGCCGCTCGTAGTAGTGACCGATGAGGACGTACGAGGCGAGACCCACCAGTTCCCAGAACATGAACAGGAGCAGGAAGTTATCGGCCACCACCAGGCCCAGCATGGAGAACGTGAAGAACGACAGCATGGCGAAGTAGCGCTTGTAGCGCGCATCGCCTTCCATGTAGCCCACCGAGAAGACGTGAACGGCCAGGCTCACCGAGGTGACCACGACCAGCATGACCGCTGCCAGCGCGTCGAGCTGAAACCCAAAGGCGATGGGTAGCGACTCGCTCGAGGGTGAGCGAAAGACCGCCCACGTGAAGCTGCCGGCTGCCCCCCGGCCCCCGATCACCGAGGCCAGGATCCCGAGGGACAGAAGCCACGCCGCCCCTACCGCCGCAATGCCCAACCAGTCGCCCTGCCTCGGGAGGCGCCGGCCCCAGAACGTCAGCACCAGCGCGCAGGCGCCTGGAATCACCGGAACCAGCCAGCCAAGTTGCGCCATAAGCTCCCCATTACCCCTTCAGCAGGTGGATCTTGTCCACGTCGATGTCGGTCCGGTTGCGGGCGATGATGAGGAAGATGGCGAGTCCCACCGCCGCCTCCGCGGCCGCCACGGTCATGACGAAGATGGCCAGCACCAGCCCCCTGGGCTGGTCCGGGTGCAGATAGCGCGAAAAGGCCACCAGATTCAGGTTGACCGAGTTGAGCATGAGTTCGATGGACATCAGGATCCGCACGGCGTTGTGCAGGCTCAGCGCGCCGTACAGCCCCAGCCCGAACAGAAGAGCGCTCGTCGCCACCACCCAGCTCAGCGGAATCAACGTTCCTTAGCCCCTTCCCGCATCGACAGCACCACGGCGCCCACCAGGGCCACGAGCAGCAGCACGGAGGCCACCTCGAAGGGCAGCGCGTACTGGGTAAACAGCAGCTCGCCGATGGAGGCCGTCACGTTTTCAGAAGCAGGCGGCGCCTGGTCGGGCCAGGGCGCCCTCCAGGCGACCGCCCATAGCGCAGAGGTAAAGCCGAGCGCCGAAAGCAGGGGAAGCAGGCCCCGCCTCGGCGAGAGCACCAGCGAGGCGAGGCGTTTCCACCACGGCTCCACGCCGGGGGCCCGCAGGTCCCGGATGTCCGACAGCATGATGCCGAACAGGATCATGGTGGTGATGGCCCCGACGTAGATGAGGATCTGGGCCGCCGCCAGGAAGTCGGCGTCCAAAAGCAAGAACAGCCCGGCCATCCCCACGAAGGCGGCGCCCAGCCACAGCGCCGAGTGCATCAGCTTGGGCGCCACCACCACGCCGTAGGCGGAGATGAGGGTCACCGCTGCCAGGATGATATACCCGAGTTGCGCCCCGTTCATGGCACCGCTTACCCTTCCGTCTTGACCCCGTAGTTGATGATGGGCGTCTTCTGGGGACGCCCGAGCTGCTGGAGCTTCTCCTTGTCGTAAACCAGGGACGACAGGTCGTACTCGGCCAGCTCGTAATGGTCCGACATGGCGATGGCCTCGGCCGGGCAGACCTCGGCGCAAAGTCCGCACAGCATGCAGCGGCTCGCGTCCAGGTTGAACTCGTCCAGCACCTTCTTGCGGGTCTGATCGTCCCGGTGCCACCTGATCTCGATGATGTGGACCGGGCAGATCTTCTCGCACAGCTCACAGACGATGCACTTCAACACGCCGTTGTCGTCGGAGAGCAACACCGGGATCCCGCGCGTCCCCGCCGGCATGTTGTGGCGCTCGTCCGGGTACTGCAGCGTGATGCGGGGGCGGAAGAGCATGTGTTTGATGGTGACGCTCATGCCCACCGCGGTGTTCCACAGCGCCGTAGCCATCATGCGGAGCGTCTTCACACCACTCCACCCCCACTGCTCACTTCACCAGGAGGTAAACCCCGGTCACGCCGAGATTGACGAGCCCCAGGGGAATCAGCACCTTCCAGCCGAGGTTCATCAGCTGGTCCACACGGATGCGCGGCAACGTCCACCGCAGCCACATGGCCAGGAATATGAGGATGTAGGTCTTGATCATGAACCACGCGAAGCCCGGAAGCCACGGCCCGCTCCACCCCCCGAAGTACAGGGTGGCAGCGATGGCGGAACTGGAGAACAGATTGGCGTACTCGGCCAGGAAGAAGATGGCCCACCGCATGCCGCTATACTCGGTGTTGAAGCCGGCCACCAGTTCCGACTCGGCCTCGATGAGGTCGAACGGGGCCCGGTTGGCCTCGGCCAGCGCCGCGACGTAGTAAACGAGGAAGCCGATGGGCTGAAGCCAGATGAACCAACCCATCCGTTGCTGTGCGGCCACGATGTCGTTGAGGCTCAACGAGCCGGCCAGCATGACCACCGCAACGGCGGCCAGCACCAGCGGCACCTCGTAACTGACGAGCTGGGCGGCCGAGCGCAGAGCCCCGAAGACCGACCACTTGTTATTGGATCCCCAGCCGGCCATGAGGAACGACGGCACGCCGACCGACGTCATGGCCGCCACGAACAGGATGCCGATGTTGAGGTCCTGGACCACCATCCCGTCGCTGAACGGCAAAACCACGTAAATGAGCAGCGCCGGCGCAAACGTCACCACCGGGGCCAGCGCGAAGACCCACCTGTCCGCGGCTGACGGGATGACGTCCTCCTTGAAGAGGAGCTTGAGCGCATCGGCGAGCGTCTGCAAAAGCCCGTACGGCCCCGTACGCATGGGGCCGAGGCGGTTTTGCATCCAGGCGCTGACCTTGCGCTCGAGCCAGATGAGGAAGAGCACGTTTACCGTGATGAACGCCAGGATGAGCAGGAACTTGACCAGTGCCGCCAGCACCGCCAGCAGTCCCAGGGGCCAGCCGCTTTTCTCGAAATACTGGTAAACCAGGTCGTACCACTGCGTCGGGGGGGCAATGACCCCGGGCACCATCTAGCGGTCCACCTCTCCCAGCACGATGTCGATGGATCCGACCACGGCCACGACGTCGGCAATCAGCAGGTTGCGAGTAAGCACGGGGACAAGCTGGAGATGGACGAAGGATGGGGCCCGCCAGTGGACCCGCCACGGCCGGTCGTTCTGGCCATCGCCCACCAGGTAGACGCCCACCTCGCCCCGAGGCCCCTCGACGCGGCTGTACGCGTCGGCTTCCGGCGCCTTCCAGCGGCGCGGCGTCTTGCCGACGACGTCCCCCTCGGGCAACCCCTCGAGAGCCTGGCGGGCGACGCGGACGCTCTGCCGCATCTCCTCCATGCGGACGGTGTACCGGTCGAGGACGTCACCGCTCTCGCCGACGGGAACCGCAAACTCGTACTTCTCGTAGCCGGAGTATGGGTGCGCCTTGCGCAGGTCGTACGGTACCCCGGACGCCCGCAGCGTCGGGCCACTTGCTCCCAGGGCCACGGCCGCGTCGGGCGGCAGCACCGCGACGTTGCGGGTGCGGGCCTGGAAGATCGGGTTTCCGGTCAGAACGGCATGGAAGTCGTCCAGGCTCTTCGGCAGGTCATCGAGGAACTTGCGAATCTGGCGGTCCACTCCGGCCGGCAGGTCGTTGCGCAGGCCGCCGATGCGTACGTAGTGGTACATCATGCGGGCGCCGGAAATGGTTTCGAAGATGTCGAGAACCTTCTCGCGCTCCCGCCATGCCCAGAGGAACGGCGTGATCGCCCCGAGGTCCAACGACATGGTGCCGAACCACAAAAGGTGGCTCGCGATGCGCCCGAGTTCGGCGGCTAGAACCCGGATGGCCTGCGCCCGGGGCGGCACCTCCACCTCGAAGAGCTGTTCCACGGCCAGGCAGTACGCCAGCTCGTTGGTCATCCCCGCCAGGTAGTCGGTGCGGTCGGTGTACGGGATGACGCTCGGGAAGGGAAGCCCCTCCGCTATCTTTTCGAAGCACCGGTGGAGGAACCCGACGTCCGCCTCGCACTCCAGGATGCGCTCGCCGTCGATTTGGGCCAGCAACCTCAGCACGCCGTGGGTGCTCGGGTGCTGGGGCCCCATGTTGACGATCACGCCGGAGCGGGGCGTGTACGTGTCCGGGACCTCCAGTACGGCTCGAACCGGTCCGGCTGGCTTTTCTCCCCCCGCGACGGCACCATCGCCCGAGATGTCAAAAGTGGTGGTGTTGACCTTGTCCGGCCGATACGTCTCCCGGGTCTGCCGCTGGCGGGGCAGCCTGCGGTCGACGTAGTCCTTGCGAAGCGGGTGCCCCACCCAGTTCTCCTTCAGGAGGATGCGCCGGAGGTCCGGGTGGCCCTCGAAGTGCACGCCCATCAGGTCCCACGCTTCACGCTCGTGCCAGTTGGCGGTCGGCCAGACCGGCGTCACGCTGGGAACCCGGGCGTCGTCGCGGGGGCAGCTCGTATAGACCGCCATCTGCTGCCCTCCGGAAAGCGCTTCCAGATGAAGAACGACGTCGAAACCGTCCGCACCGCGGTCCACCGCCGTGAGGTTGCTCAGGTAGTCGAACTTGAGTTCGTCACGGGCAAAGCGCGCCAGTTCGGCAAGCTGTTCCCTGGCGAGCCGGACCCGAATCCAGCCCGAAGGCAGCGCCTCGGCCTCGACGCCTTCGAACCGGCCCTGGAGGCTTTCGACGATCTGCTCTGGCGTGAGGATACCCGGTACCCTCGATGAGTCCAGCGAAACCACCGGTGAAGAAGACGATGTCGAAGACGCCATCTACCGCAACCCCCTGTGCCGCACCGTCGTACGCAAGCTCCCGGCCCCTGAGGCCTGCTATCTTAGCCGCGAACGGGGATGACCAGGCCCTCCTTCGCGATCTTCTCCTGGAGCTTCAGCACGCCGTGCAGCAGCGCCTCAGGGCGCGGCGGGCATCCGGGGACGTACACGTCCACGGGGACCACCAGGTCCACGCCGTCCACCACGTTGTAGGAGCCCCAGTACGGGCCCCCGTTCACCGCGCAGACGCCCATGGCGATGACCCACCGGGGCTCGGCCATCTGGTCGTACAGGCGCTTCACGACGTCTGCCATCTTTTCATTGACGGTACCGGCCACGATCATGAGATCGGCCTGCCGCGGCGAGGCCCTGAAGATCATCCCGAACCGGTCGAAGTCGTATCGGGACGCGCCGGTTGCCATCAGTTCGATGGCGCAGCACGCGATGCCGAACAGCATGTACCACAGAGACGACTTGCGGCTCCAGTTGATGACCTTGCGGAGATTGGTCAGCACGATCCCCGGCATGGGGCCGGTCTCTGTGGTAACGGGCAGCGGCGCGCTGCCTACACCCACTGCAGCACCCTCCTCTTCCAGGCATATACCAGCCCGACCACGAGGATGAACAAGAAGATCGCCATCTCAGCCAGGGCAAACCACCCTAGCCTCTGGAAGATCACGCCCCAGGGGTACAAGAAGACCGTCTCTACGTCGAAGATGACGAAGATCAGGGCAAAGATGTAGTAGCGGATGTGGAACCGGGTCTGCGCTTCGCCGACGGGAGGGGAACCACACTCGTAGACCGCGAGCTTTTGGGGGTAGGGATGGTGAGGTCGTAATAGTGATGACAATCCCCAAGTGACCAAAACGAAAAGAACGGCGGTGACGAAGAAGACCGCTACGTCGACGTACGGACTCAAGGCTGCATCCCCCCGTGCCCACCTCTCACGCACCAGACAGCCTCAAGCGCCCGATCTATCCTGCCCGACCCCATCCCGCGCGAGGCCACACGCATTATAGTCGCAACCAAAAACCAGCGTCAAGAAAGAGCGCGCCGTTGTCACGCTCACAGGCAAGAGGGTATAATTCGCCTGCCTTTCGAGAGCGGGAGGTGCGGGGATAGCGGAAGTGAGCGACACGCACGGCGCTGCGGTCGCCATTGTCTCGCTGGGATGCGCCAAGAACCTGGTGGACAGCGAGGTGATGGCCGGGCTCCTGCAGGAAGCCGGCTTCCGGCTCGTGCCCGACGCCGGGCGCGCTGACGTACTCATCGTCAACACGTGCGGCTTCATCGAGCCTGCGCAGCGGGAGTCCGTCGAGACGATCCTGCGGCTCGCCCGGGGCAAGAGGGAGGGCACGCTGAAGGGGCTCGTGGTGGCCGGCTGCCTGCCGCGGCGGTTCAACGCGCAGGAGGTGGCGCATGAGCTTCCGGAAGCCGACGCGGTGGTAGGGACGGCAGAGGTCCCCCTCATCGCCGACGTGGTGCGGGGCGTGCTGCGCGGCGAGCGCGTCGTGGTGGCGGACGAGGCACCCTCGTTTCTTTACCACCACCGCATGGCGCGGCTCCGTTCGACCCCCGGGCACCTCGCGTACGTAAAGGTTTCGGAGGGCTGCGTTCACCCCTGCGCGTTTTGCACCATCCCGAGGATCCGGGGCCCTTACCGCAGCCGCCCCATGGAGTCGATCCTGGAAGAGGTCGAACGCCTGGCGGCCGAGGGGGTGCGGGAGGTCGTCCTGATCGGGCAGGACACCAGCATGTATGGGGCCGATCTGTACGGGCGGCTGGCCATGCCGGAACTGGTCAGGAAGCTCGGCCGGACCGGCGTTCGCTGGATTCGCCTGCTTTACGCCTACCCGGCCCACGTCACTCCGGAGCTGATGGATGCCATGGCCGAGACGCCCGGCGTGTGCCACTACCTCGACATCCCCCTGCAGCACGCCTCGGAGCCGATCCTCAAGGCCATGCGCCGGTGGGGCAACCGGTCCGCTTACGAGCGGATCATCGCTGAGCTCCGCCGCAGGATGCCCGACGTGGCCCTCCGGACGACGTTCATCGTAGGCTTTCCCGGCGAGACGGAGAAAGACGTGGAGCAGCTCCTCGATTTCATGGAGGCGGCCGAGTTCGACCACGTGGGAGTCTTTCCCTACGTGCGCGAGGAAGACACGCCGGCCGCAGCGATGTCCGGTCAGATACCGGCCCGGGAGAAGCGCAGGCGCCGGGCGGCGGTCATGGAGTTGCAGCAGGAGATCCTGCCGAGAGTGCACGGGCGGCGGGCCGGAAGCCCCGTGTCGGTCCTCCTGGAGCGCCCGGATACCCGGCCGGGCTGGTGGATCGGGCGAACCGAGTACCAGGCCCCCGAGGTGGACGGCGTGACCCGCTTGCGGCTGCCCGGCGGCGCCCGGGGGCAGATCGTGGAGGCGAGGCTCGCACGTGCCGACGGGTACTACGACTTTCTAGCCGTGGCACAAGATCCGGTGTTGGGGGGTACGGGTAGGGCGTGATATAATCCCCGCGCGCTGCTCTGCCGCAGGCATCCGGCCAACGAGCGCGCAGGCACCTTAACGAGGGTTTGGGGGTTCTGAAGCGCCAGGGAGGGGCCGCCCCGCGCAAGAAGCGGCCCCTTCTTCGTTCTTCATCTATGGGGCGTGCAAACCGATGGCGCTGGCCGGTGGTGGCCGGCGCGTTCGTAATCAGCCTGGGCGTAATGGTGGGGGCGCAGCGCTGGCTCGCCGAGCAAAGGACGCAGCCCGCGCTCCTGGAACTCCAGCAGATACCGGGGGTCAGCCAGGCGTGGCTTTCGAGCGACGGGGGCGTCCGGTCCCTGTGGGTTGAGGTCTCGCCCGCCGAAGACCTGCCGGGGCTCGTCACGGCGCTTGAGCGCGTGGCCGCTTCCGGGCGGGTGGGCCGGGTGGACGAGGTGGTGCTGGTGGACCAGCGCACGCCCTCCCTGGTGGCCGCTTACAACCACCTGTCCCTGGCGCTGCAGGAGGGGGCGGTCTCAGGGGCGTTCACCGACATGGCCGACCGGGTGTATAGCGAGGCGAAGACGCTCGGGGTGCCCGAAAGCCGCGTCTACGTCGATTCGGGCAACGTCTACCTGCTCTTGAAGGATCGGGACGCCTTCCTCATCGAGGTGGTTCCCAGGCCCCTGCCGGCCGGCAGGGCCACCGTCACAGCGAAGCCTGCGCTGAGGGTGCGGGCGGGGGCCGCCGCGCCATATAGCAACCGGTCGCCGGTTGGGGCAGGTGGGAGCGGATGACCCGCGAGATCCTGCTGGGCCTTGGTGCTGCTGCCGCGGTCTTCGCCAGCTTGAACGGCGTCAACCTGTGGCCGCTGTTGGTACTGGTGGGGGCGCTGGCGGCGGTGCGGTACCTCTCCACGGACGGGCGGATTGTCGGGCGGCGCTTCGAGGTGCTGCAAAACGCCACCTCCTCGGAGGGAGCGCTGAGCTTCGATGACATCGGCGGGCAGGAGATGGCCAAGCGGGAACTCATCGAGGCCCTGGACTTCGTTCGCTACCCGGAACGGGCGCGCAGGCTGGGGATCCGGCCGCTGCGCGGCATCCTGCTGGCAGGGCCCCCGGGTACGGGGAAGACCATGATGGCGCGGGCCGCGGCCGGGTACACGGATGCAGCGTTCCTGGTGACCAGCGGATCGCAGTTCATCGAGATGTACGCCGGGGTGGGGGCGCAGCGGGTTCGGGAACTCTTCCGGCGGGCCAGGCAGCTGGCTCGCCAGCGCAAGAGCCGCACCGCCATCGTCTTCATCGACGAACTGGAGGTGCTGGGAGGGCAGCGGGGGCGCCATACGAGCCATCTGGAGTACGATCAGACGCTGAACCAGCTCCTGGTCGAGATGGACGGCATCGGGAGCCGCAGCGAGGACGTTCAGGTGCTGGTCATCGGGGCCACCAACCGGATGGACCTGCTGGATTCGGCGCTCTTGCGCCCTGGCCGGTTCGACCGCGTGGTGCGGGTGGACCTGCCGGACCGCCAGGCACGGCTGCAGATCCTCAAAATCCACTGCCGCAACCGCCCCCTTGCGGAGGATATCGACCTCGAAGAGTTGGCACGGGAGACGTTCGGCTTTTCGGGGGCTCACCTGGAAGCCGTGGTAAACGAGGCGGCCATCGTCGCTCTGCGGGCCGGGCGCGACCGCATCGAGGCTACCGACCTGCGGGACGCCATCGACAAGGTCATGCTCGGGGAGCGGCTCGACCGCAAGCCCACGCCCGAGGAGATGCGCCGCGTCGCGGTGCACGAGGCGGGCCACGCCCTGATCTCGGAACTCCTGCGTCCCGGCTCGGTGGCACAGGTCACGGTCACTTCCCGGGGGCAGGCCCTGGGGTACATGCGGCAGGCCGAACAGGACGACCACTACCTCTACACAGCCCGCCAGCTTGAAGACCAGATATCGGTGGCGTTGGGCGGCGCCGTGGCGGAGGACCTGGAACTGGGCGGCCGCAGCACGGGGGCGCTCAACGACTTCGACAAGGCCGCCGAACTGGCGCGCCAGATGGTCTACGCCGGCATGTCGCCCCTCGGCGTGGTTTCCCGCGAGCACCTCCCGGCCCGCCTCCTCCACGACGCGGTGGCATCCATCCTGGCCGCGCAGGAACAGCGCGTCCGCCAGCTCCTGGAGGCGTACCGGCAAGTGCTGGCGCAGGCCGGCCGCCAGCTTGCAGACATGGAGCGGCTGAGCGGCGACGAGCTGCGCGGATGGCTTCGCGGCCGGGTGAGCGCGGCGGGTACCGGAGCGGCCTGAAGCGGGGACGGGAGAGCCTGGGGGGAGTCAAGGCGATGCGGGCTGAGATCGTTTCCATCGGCACCGAGCTTCTCCTGGGACAGATCGTGGACACCAATGCGGCCTACATGGCTCAGAAGCTGAGCGAGATCGGCTATGACGCTCATTTCCGCCAGACGGTCGGCGACAACCACCGGCGGGCCGTTCAGGCCGTGGCGCTTGCCATCGAGCGCGCGGACGTGGTGCTGATATCCGGCGGTCTCGGGCCCACCGAGGACGATATCACCCGCGACGTCGTGGCGGCGGCGGTGGGGGCGCCCCTGGAGGTCTCTGAGGAGGCCGCGTCCCAGGTCGAGGATTACTTCCGCCGGCTTGGCCGGGAGATGATCCCCAGCCAGCGCCGCCAGGCGCTGATCCCGCAGGGAGGGCACGTCATACCGAACCGGCTCGGCACCGCTCCGGGCTTTGCGTGGGAGGGGCAGGGCAAGGCTGTCGTAGCGCTTCCCGGGGTGCCGAGGGAACTGCGCGCCATGATGGAGGGCTGGGTCATCCCGTACCTGCGCGAGAGGGCTCGCCGGCTTGCCGGGGTCGAAGGCATCGTCTTCTCCCGGACGCTGCGGTTCGTGGGCGTCGGAGAGGCTGCCCTGGAGCAGGTGCTCATCGACCTCATCCACCAGCGTGAGAACCCGACCCTGGCCACCTATGCGGGGACGGGCGAGGTGAGCCTGCGCATCACGGCGCGGGCCCGGGACGAGGGCGAGGCCCGGGCGCTCATTGCCCCGGTGGAGCGCGCCGTTTTGGAGCGAGCGGGCGCCTTCTGCTACGGCTTCGACGCGGATACCCTGGAGTCGGCGGTGGTGACGCTGCTTTCCCGCCGGAACTGGAAGCTGGCCGTGGCCGAGTCCTGTACCGGAGGGCTCGTGGGGGACCGGCTCACCAACGTGCCCGGCGTCTCCGCCTACCTTCTCGAGGACGTGGTGGCATACAGCAACGAGGCAAAGATCCATCGCCTTGGCGTTGACCCGGAGGTCATCCGCCTGCACGGCGCGGTCAGCGAGGCGTGCGCGAGGGCCATGGCCGAGGGCGTCCGGGGAACTTCGGGAGCGGATGCAGGGCTTGCCGTCACGGGGGTCGCGGGGCCTGGCGGCGGTTCGGCCGAGAAGCCGGTGGGCCTGGTCTTCATGGCCGTGGCACTGCCCTCGGGAACCCAGGTCGAGCGGCACCAGTTCGCCGGGGATCGCCTCCAGGTCAAGCAGCGGGCAGCGACGGCCGCCCTCGACCTATTGAGGCGGGGCCTGCTTGGAGCGGGGTGATCGGTTCGCCCGCCGGGCAAAGGCCTTGCGGCTTGCGGCGGCTGCCCTGCTCGGCGCAGCCCTGGCCGTCACCGCCTTGCCCGCCCGTTACGCGGGCGGCGCCGGCCTTGCCATCACCTTGAGCCTCCGGCTTCCGGCCAGTGGCCGCACGGTCGTGGAGCTTCCGCCCCTGGGCGAGGTGGACGCTCGCACCCACACCCTTCCGGTCGAGTTGCGCCTCAGGCTGGACAGGGTCGAACCGGCTGCCGTCCGGGTGCTGGCCGAGTCTCCGTCAAAAGATCAGTACAGGCGCCTGCAGGGGGAGACCGCCGGCTTCATCCGTGACTCCGCGCTGCGCTTCGGCGTTCGGCAGGCGGTCCTGGCGGGCCTCGGGGCAGCCGTCGCGCTCTACCTTGCGGGGGTTCGCCGCGTCATGCGCCTCGCCCTTGGCGGGCTCGCCGCCACCGGAGCCGTGCTGCTGCTTGCCTTCGGCACCCTGCGCCAGTTCGACGCGCAGGCCTTCAGCGCCCCTCGCTACCGGGGCGTCCTCGAGGCAGCGCCTCAGGTCATCGAGACGGCGCGCATGGGCGTGGAGGCGCTCGGCGACGTGGGGCGGAGGCTTCAGAAAGCCGTCAGTCAGCTGGCCAGCCTGTACCAATGGATGGAGACGGCGCCGCAGGGGCTTCCCCCCGACGCTGAACTCGTCGTGGCCCACGTTTCGGACCTCCACAACAACCCGGCGGGGTTCGACCTGGTGGAGGCCGTGGTGCAGCGTTTCGGGGTCAGCCTGGTGATCGACACCGGGGACATGCTGGACCTGGGCTCGTCGCTGGAACCGCTGATGCTGGACCGTATTCGAAACCTGGGCGTCCCCTACCTGTTTGCCGCCGGCAACCACGATACGCCCCGCCTCCTGCAGAGCCTCGAGAAGCTCCCCAATGTGAGGGTGCTGCGTGGAGAGCCCGTTGAGGTGGCCGGGCTCTGGATACTCGGGGTGGCGGACCCCGCTGCGTTCGGCGAAGACCCTGAGCCTCCGGGGCCCGAGGCTCTCCGGGAAGCTGGCGACCGGCTGCGTAAAGCTGCAGAGGCTCTCGAGCGCCGAACCGGTGGACGGCGGGCAGACATCATCGCGGTGCACAACGGCATCGTCGCCCGCGACCTGCCGCCGGGAATTGCCTCCGCTGTCATCTTCGGGCACGATCACAAGCTTTCGCTGGACGTACAGGACGGCACCGCCTACGTTGATGCGGGCAGTACCGGCGCAGAAGGGCTGAGGGGACTCGAGGGGTCGCGCCGGGCGGGGATGAGCCCGTTCTCCCTGGCCCTGCTGCGCTTCGACACCACCTCGGACAGGCCCCGCCTGTGGGCCGTGGATCGGCTCTCGCTCGACGGCGTGACCGGCGAGCTCTCGGTCGAACGCAGGCTGGTGGGGCTTGCCTCCACCTTCCCTGCCCGGGACGGTTCCGAACAAGGGGAAGGGGCAAGCCGCGTGGAACCGTTGGGGGCGGGAGCCGAACCGGCAAGGTGAAGGGAAGCGAAGGCGGAAAGGTCCGCACGTTCATCGCCGTCCTGATCGACGAACGGATGCGGCGGTGCGTGGAGACGTACACCGCCGAGGTCCGGGCGTCGCTCGAAGGGGCGGGCCATAGCATCCGATGGGTGAGCCCGGCGCAATACCACTTCACGCTGCGTTTCCTGGGCGAGCTTAACGAGGCTGAGCGCCGGCGGGTGTTCGACGCCGTCACCAGTGCTTGCCGCCAGGCCTCTCCGTTCGAACTGCGCCTGGGCGGGCTGGGCGGTTTCCCGGATCTCGATCGCCCTCGGGTGCTGTGGATCGGGGTGGAGCCACCCGGCGACGGGCTGCTGAACGAGCTGGCCGGCCGGGTGGAGCGGGCGCTCGTGGAGAGCGGCTTCGGGCAGGCCGACCGGCCCTTTTCCCCTCACCTGACCATCGGCCGCGTGCAGGAGCCTTGGGCACGGAAGACCAGCACCATGCTTGATTCGTTGTTGGACCGGCCTCTCAGCGGATGCGGCACCACCCGGGTCGACAGCGTGGTGGTGATGGCGAGCAAGCTGACCCCCAGGGGGCCGGTCTACACGCCCATGCTCGCCGTTTCGTTGGGAGCC
>JBFMCJ010000050.1 GCA_040754675.1 Bacillota bacterium | reverse complement strand
CGCCATGTCGGCCGTGAGCCGGCGGCTGAAGCGGCCTCAGGCTCCGGGGAGGGCGTAGGCGTTGGCGGCAGAGTGGGCCATCGAGTGCGAAAACCTGCACAAGTGGTTCGGGCGCTTCCACGTCCTTCGGGGGATTTCGCTCAAGGTGCGGCGCGGGGAGAAAGTGGTCGTCTGCGGGCCGTCGGGGTCAGGGAAGTCCACGTTCATCCGCACCATCAACGGCCTGGAACCGTTCCAGGACGGGCGGCTGGTGGTCAACGGCACTCCCCTCGACGACGACCCGGCGGCGGTCCGCGCCATCCGGCGGCAGGTGGGGATGGTCTTCCAGCAGTTCAACTTGTTCCCGCACCTCACGGCGCTGGACAACGTGACGCTCGGGCCGGTGTGGGTACGGCGCATGCCCCGGCCGCAGGCGGAGGCGCTGGCCATGCAGCTTCTCGAGCGGGTGGGCATCGCCGAGCAGGCCCGCAAGTACCCGGGGCAGCTGTCGGGCGGGCAGCAGCAGCGGGTGGCCATCGCCCGGGCGCTCGCCATGGAGCCGCAGATCATGCTCTTCGACGAGCCGACCAGCGCCCTCGACCCCGAAATGATCCGTGAGGTGCTGGACGTCATGCGGGAGCTGGCTCGCTCGGGGATGACCATGCTGGTGGTGACCCACGAGATGGGCTTTGCCCGGGAGGTGGCCGACCGCATCATCTTCTTCGACGCCGGGCAGGTGGTCGAGGAGGCGCCGCCCGACCGCTTCTTCAGCGCTCCCCGGCACGAGCGTACGAAGGCGTTTCTGGCCAAGGTGCTCCAGCACTAGCGACGGGCCGCCTGGCCAGCTCCATGGCCGTCTGGAGGTACGGGTAGACGCCATAGGGGTTCCACAGGAACCATCCGGCCGTGCCGGCGGCCTCAGCGGCGCGGATCTGCTCGGCGAGTTCCACCGCACCGTACGGAACCCGCAGCGTGAAGGCCTGCAGCCAGGGGCGCACCCGGGCCCGTTCGACGCGGGCTGTCGTACGAGCCAGGGTGCGCTCAACGGTTCGGCCGGGGGCGCGTTCGGGCACGGCCAGCCCGAAGCTTCCCCGGGCATAGTGTGAAGGATAGGCCATGGGCGCCACTACGTCGACCTGCCCGGCCACGGATTCGCACCGCTGCCCGATCCCCATGTCGCCTTCGAGGACGCAGGCCTGTCCGAACACGGCCGCGGAGAGGAGCGTATCGGTAGGGGCTAGCGCCTCGGCCACCGCTGAGATTAACCCGGCCACGGCGTCCACCTTCGAAGCGCCGGAAGGCCAGGCCAGCCGGTGCAAGGGCCCCTCGCTCGGGAAGCGGACGTAGTCAAGGTGCACTTCGGCGAATCCCATCCGGGACGCGGCGACCGCGAGCTCTGCGATGTAGCGCCGTACCTCGGCGCGGCGGGGGTCAAGCCAGCGTTCCCCCTTTGCTCCTCTCCAGACCTCCCCCGACCGGGAGCGAAGAGCCAGGTCCGGCCGCGCCCGCCCGGCGCGGTTGTCCCGAAGAGCCACGATGCGGGCGACCGGGTAGAAGCCGTCGCGCCGCGCCCGGGCCGTGAAGCCGGCCAGATCCAGGCCGGGGGACCACCGGGCCTTGAACGCGCTCACCTCGGGAACGTCCACCGGGGCAAGCACCCATCCTTCGTCGTTCTTCAGATCCACCACAACCGCGTTGATACCGGACTCGATCCAGGCGGCCCACTCGGCATCGCTCACGCCCTGCAGCAGCCGTCCGGCCGGGAGGTAGATCCCGCGCAGCACCGGGACCGGTCTCGCAGGAGCGGGGGGAGGGAGCGAAGAGGGCGTGGCGGCCGCTGCCTCAGCGTGGACCAGGATGCTCGCAAGCGCGGGCAGAACCCGCCCCAAAACCCGCAGCGGCCAGACGCCGCGGACGAACCGCGACCCGCGCACCGGCACCCACCCCTTGCCCCTGACCCCCGGGGGACGACAGCGGCATGGACCGGCGCGACCTCTCCATTAAGGACCTCGGCAGGCGCGCAGGCGCGGCTTGAGCGTGCCGGAACGGCTGCGCTCTGATAGTGTCCAGGGCAGTACAATGATGACGTGACCCGACGCCCGGTGCGGGGGGACGCCTGTGGAACCGCAGTGGATCCGGTGGGCCAAGCGCATCCAGGCGCTCGCGCAGACGGGGCTGACGTTTGCGAGCGACCCATACGACCTCGAGCGTTATCGCGCCCTGCGCGAGCTTGCCGTCGAGATGCTGGCGGCCCATACCGAGCTGCTCTGCGATGCGGACCGGGCCCGCCTGGAAGAACTCTTCGCCGGTGAAAGGGGCTACCCCACCCCCAAGGTGGACGTGCGGGCGGCGGTGTTCCAGGATGGCCGGGTGCTCCTGGTCAAGGAGCGATCGGACGGCCGGTGGTCGCTGCCAGGCGGCTGGGCGGACGTGGGTTCGTCGCCGTCTGAGATGGCCGTTCGCGAGGTGGCGGAGGAGGCAGGGTACCGGGTTCGCCCGGTGCGGCTCCTCGCGGTCTGGGACAACTCCCGCCACCACGGCAGGCCCGTGGCGTACGCGGTCTACAAGATCTGCATCGCCTGCGACCTGACGGGCGGCCGGCCGGAGGGCGGTATTGAGACGGAGGAGGTGGGGTGGTTCGCGGTCGGCGAGCTACCGCCGCTTTCCGTTACGCGCATCACTCCCGGCCAGGTGCTCCGGCTCTACCACCTCTACACGCACCCGGAACTCCCGCCGGACTTCGACTAGGTTCACGGGCGCCTTCAGGTCGTAAGCTCCAACACGCCACCCGCCCTGCGGGGCGCGGCATGGCGGAGGGAGGGCCTGCGCGAAGGGCGTACTCTGTTGGTGCGCAGGCGGAGTGGAAAGAACCGGGCGGTGCCGGCATGCGGGTCGCGCTCTTCATCGGCTGTGTCAACGACGTCTTTTTCCCGAGGGCAGGGGTGGCGGCCGCGCGCATCCTCGAGCGCCTGGGCGTGGACGTGGACTTCCCCGCCGGGCAGACCTGCTGTGGCCAGGCCCACTGGAACAGTGGGTACAGGCGCGAAGCCCGGGACCTGGCGGAGCACTTTCTCGACGTCTTTCACGGTGCCGATTACGTGGTGGGCCCCACGGGTTCGTGCGTGTCGATGGTGCGGGAGTATTACCCGGAAATCTTCGGGCACGGCGCGCCCGTTCTCGCCGAACGAGCCCGGAAGGTGGCGGCCCGGACGTACGAGTTCTCGCAGTTCCTGGTCGATGTGCTGGGGGTCGATGACATCGGCGCCCACTACCCGGCCCGGGCGGTGTACCACTCCGGCTGCCACTCCATCCGCCTGCTCGGGGCGGCGGATGCCCCGTTGCGGCTTCTTGCCGGCGTAAAAGGCCTGGAGCTTCTTCCGCTCCCCGGCGCCGAACTCTGTTGCGGCTTCGGCGGGACCTTTGCCGTGAAGTCACCCGAAGTTTCGGTGGCGATGGCGGACGACAAGCTGGACGCCATCCGATCGACCGGGGCCGAACTGGTCGTCAGCGGCGACGCTTCCTGCCTGCTGCACCTGATGGGCCGATCGCACCGGCGGGACCTGGGCTTGCGCTTCATGCACCTTGCCGAGCTCCTCGCCGAGGGAACGGGGCTTTTGCCGTGAGCCGCCGGCCGAGCGCGTTCCGGCAGAGGGCGGCCAGGGCGCTTGAAGACGCGAGGCTTCGGGAGGCCGTTCGCGTCACCGTGGACGGCAAGGTAGCGGCCCGGCGCCGGGCGTTTGCGTCGCTTGCGGAACTCGCCGCCGACGGGTGGGCGGATGGGGACTTTACGGCCCTGCGGGACCGCGCCCGCGCGACCAAGGCGCACGCGCTGGAGCACCTGGACGAACTGCTGGAACAGGCAGCGGCAGCCATCAAGGCCCGGGGCGGCAACGTATGGATGGTTTCCACGCCCGTCGAAGTGGGACGTGTCGTGCGGGAGATCGCCGCCCGCCGCGGGGCCAGGCTCGTCGTGAAGTCCAAGTCGATGGTCACCGAGGAGATCCACCTCAACGAGGCGCTGGCCGCTGCCGGGATCGACGTGGTCGAGACCGACCTGGGGGAGTTCATCGTACAGCTTGCGGGCGAACGCCCCGCGCACATCGTGACGCCCGCCATTCACAAAAGCCGCGCCGAGATTGCAGAACTGTTTTCCCGCCTGGTAGGCCACCCCGTTTCGACGGATACGCCCTCGCTGGCCGCGGTCGCCCGCCGGGTCCTCCGGGAGAAGTTTCTCAACGCCGGGATCGGGATATCGGGCGCCAACTTCGTGGTGGCCGAGACGGGGACGGTGGTCCTCTGTACCAACGAGGGCAACGGGAGGCTGGTTACGTCGGCGCCGCCCGTCCACGTCGCGGTGGCCGGGATTGAGAAGATCATCCCGTCACTGGCCGACCTTCCGCCCTTCCTGGAACTGCTGGCGCGCAGCGGCACCGGCCAGCACCTCACCGTCTACACCCACCTCGTCACCGGCCCCCGGGGCCCTGGCGAGCCCGACGGCCCGGAGGAACTGCACGTCGTCTTCGTTGACAACGGCCGCACCCGGATCCGCCGCTCCCCCTACCGGGACGTGCTCGCGTGCATCCGCTGCGGCGCCTGCCTCAACCACTGCCCGGTCTACCGGCAGGTGGGGGGCCACGCCTACGGTTCCGTTTACGGCGGGCCCATCGGGGTCGTGCTTGCGCCGCTGCTGGAAGCGGGGCGGGCCGAAGGCGTCGAGGCTCTGCCGGCCGAGGCGTGTTCGATGTGCGCGGCCTGCACCGAGGCCTGCCCCGTCGGGATACCGCTTCACGACCTGATCCTGCGCCACCGCGCCGGCGCCGCACAGCACGGCCGGGACGAGAGCGGCCTGGGCCGGGGTCTGCGCCTGACGGGGTGGCTGTGGCAGCGGCCGTGGGGCTACCGCCTGAGCATCCGGGCAGCGCGCCTTGCGTCCCGTACCCGGCTTCGCGGGCGGGATGATTGGCTTTCGCGACTGCCTGCGCCCATCGACGGATGGACCCAGGGCCGGGATCTGCTGCCGCCCGCGCCGGCGAGCTTCGGTGAACTGTGGCGGCGAGGCGAGGTGCTCTTGGGAGACGTGCAGGCGAGGCAGGAGCCGAGCAGGCCGCCGGACGGTGCCCGAGGGCGGGGCCCGCAACGGGAAGTGGCCGCGGGGGCGGAGCCCGGGAGGGCCGGCGTGTGGGAGCGACCTGAAAAACGCTTCACCCGGATGCTCCGGCAGCTCGGGGGCCACGTTCACGACGTCCGCGACGCCGGCTCCTTGCGCCACGTGATCGCAGACATCTGCCGCACGGTCGCGCCGGCCGGGGCGGCCATCGTCCTGTCCGGCATGTCGCCCGTTGACGGCCCTGACGTGCTGGACGCCCTTCAGGAGGCCGGATTGCGTGCGGTGGTCTGGCGGGACGGATCGCCGGACGGCCGGGCGGAGGCCGCGAGGCTGTGGCGGGCCCAGGTCGAGGGCGCGGAGGTCGGCGTGACGGTCGCCAGGTGGGCGGTGGCGGAGACGGGGAGCGTGGTGCTCTTCGGAAGCCCCAAGCAGGCCAGGCTCGCAAGCCTTCTCCCGCGCATTCAGGTGACGGCGGTTGGGCGGGCGGACATACTGAACACGCTGGCCGAGTTGTTCCGGCGCCTGTCCGGCGAGCCGCTTCCGTCCTCGGTCGCAGTGGTGACGGGGCCGAGCCGGAGTGCCGACATCGAGAACGACCTCGTGATCGGGGTGCATGGGCCGTCCGAGGTCCATGTCGTCGTGGTAGGCTAGCGATCTGGTAGGCTGACGGCCGAAACCGAAGACGCAGGAGAGGGCCTGAGGGAGCGATGAAAGCAGCACGGCTCCACGAATACGGAAAGCCCCTGGTGATCGAGGAAGTTCCCACGCCCGAGGTCGGGGACACGGAGGTCCTGGTCAAGATCGAGGGAGCGGGCTTCTGCCACAGCGACCTCCACGTGATCGACGGCGAGCTCCAGATTCTGCCCCGGCTTCCCCTCATCCTGGGGCACGAAAACGCAGGTACCGTGGCCGAGGTCGGCAAGGCCGTCCGGGCCGTCAAGGTGGGCGACCGCGTCGCCGTGTACGGGGGTTGGGGCTGCGGGACTTGCCGCTACTGCATCACCGGCAACGAGCAGCTCTGCCTGCGCCCCCAGTGGGTGGGGCTCTCCCAGCACGACGGCGGGTATGCGGAGTACCTGCGGGTCCCCCACGAGCGCTACCTCGTCAAGCTGGAGAGGCTCTCGCCCCGCGAGGCGGCCGTCTACACCGACGCCGCTTTGACGCCGTACCGGGCCGTGAAGAGAGCGATGCCGTTCCTGGCGCCGGACGGCTGGGCTCTGGTGATCGGCGTCGGGGGCCTGGGCCAGTTCGGCATCAAGCTCCTGCGGACGCTGTCCGCGGTGCGGATCATCGCCGTGGACATCGACGATTCCAAGCTGCAGCTTGCCGGGCAGTACGGGGCCGAGTACACGTTCAACGGCCGGCGCGGAGACGTGGCCAAGGCCATCCTCGATCTCACCGAGGAAGTGGGCGTGCAGGCGGCGTTCGACTTCGTGGGCGCGGCCTCCACCCTGGAGCTTGCCATTGGCACGGCGGCCACCGGGGGCAAGGTGACGCAGGTCGGCCTGGCAGGCGGCGCCGCGACCATCCAGGTCATGAAGAACAGCCGGTTCGAGGTGCACTTCGAGGCCACGCTGTGGGGCAACCTCAAGGAACTCCGGGAGGTCATCGCCCTGGCCGAAAGCGGCAAGCTCACACCCATCCAGCTCGAGTTCTACCCGCTCGACCAGATTGGGGAGGTCTACCGAAAGCTGAAGGAAGGCAGGATTCCGGGCAGAGCGGTGATAGTTCCCTGAAAGAACGGGCCCGCTCGAAACCGGAGGCGCTGCAGGATGCCGGAGATCAAGGTGGCTCGCGGGGGGCTCCGGAAAAAGCACGTGGAGGAGGGCCGGCCCCAACCCAAGCCCGAATGGCTGAAGGTCCCCTTGCCCTATGGTCCTGTTTACAGCCACGTGGCCGGGGTCATCAAGACGTTCGACCTCCACACGGTCTGCCAGGAGGCGCGGTGCCCCAACGTGGCCGAATGCTGGGGGCACGGCACCGCCACCTTCATGTTGCTGGGGTGGGTGTGCACCCGGGCGTGCAAGTTCTGCGCGGTGGCGACGGGTAACCCCCGCGGTTGGATCGACCCGGACGAGCCGCGCCGGGTGGCCGAGGCGGTGGCCCGTCTGGGCCTTCAGTACGTGGTGCTCACGTCGGTGGACCGCGATGACCTCCCCGACGGCGGCGCGGCGCACTTCGCCCGCACGGTTCAGGCCATCAAGGCGGCCGCGCCGCAGGTGAAGGTGGAAGCGCTCACGCCGGACTTCCGGGGGGACGGCCGGGCGGTCGCCGTGGTCGTGGACTCCGGGCTGGACGTGTTCGCCAACAACCTGGAGACGGTGCGGCGCCTCACGCCGAAGGTCCGGGACCCCCGGGCCGGGTACGAGCAGACCCTGTCCGTGCTGGCGTTCGCCAAGGAGCACCGCCCCGAGGTGCTCACCAAGTCCAGCCTGATGCTGGGCCTCGGCGAGACGGACGGTGAGATCCGCCAGTCCATGCGCGACCTGCGGGCGGCAGGCGTCGACATCCTCACGATGGGGCAGTACCTGCGCCCCAGCAAGAGCCACCTGCCCGTGGAACGTTACGTGACGCCGGCGGAGTTCGTGCGGTACCGGGACTGGGGCTACGAGGAAGGCTTCATGGAGGTGTTCAGCGGGCCGCTGGTGCGCAGTTCCTACCGGGCCGAACGGGTCTTCCAGGAAGCCCGGGCTGCCGCGCCCGGGCCCGCGGACATCGCCTTGCAGGAGCAGGGGCGGGACCGACCGACCGTCAGTCGGTCCGGCTGACCCGCACATCGTCGCTTGGGAGCAGGAGGGATTGGGGCCGATGAACGTCGCACGCATCGGGAGCGCGGACGAGCCACGAACTTCAGGCCTCAGCGCCTGGCTGGAGAGCCGCTTTCGGGTGCGGGAGCGGGGTTCCACCGTCAGCACTGAGGTTCTGGCTGGCCTGACCACCTTCATGACGATGGCCTACATCCTCTTCGTCAACCCCAGCATCCTGGGGGCGGCCGGGATGCCCGGGGAGGCCGTCGCCGTGGCCACGGCGCTGGCGGCGGGCATCGCGACGCTGGCGATGGGGCTGTACGCCAACTACCCGTTCGCGCTGGCGTCGGGTATGGGGCTCAACGCAGCGGTCGCGTTCGGTCTGGTGCTGGGGCTGCAGGTGCCGTGGCAGACGGCAATGGGCGTCGTCTTCGTCGAGGGCGCCATCGTCACGGCGTTTGTGTTGACCAACGTGCGAGAGGGCGTCATGAACGCCATCCCCCTCGAACTCAAGCGTGCCATCGGCGCCGGCATCGGGCTTTTCATCGCGTTCATCGGGCTGTCGCAGTCCGGCCTGGTGGTGGCGAGCCAGGCGACGCTGGTCACGTTCGGCTCGTTCACAGACTCCAGGGTGCTGCTCACCTTCGGCGGCATCCTGGTGACGGCCGCGCTTCTGGCGCTTCGGGTGCGCGGCGCCATCCTCGGCGGCATCGTCCTCACGGCGCTGGCCGGCATCCCCCTGGGAATCACCAGGCTGCCGGAACGGCTCATTGCGGTGCCGGGGGCGGGGTCGTTTGGAACCATCTTCCAGCTAGACGTGGCCGGAGCGCTCCAGTTGGGACTGCTCAGCTCCATCTTCGCGTTCTTGATGACGGACTTCTTCGACACCATGGGTACGGTCGTCGCCGTCGCCGGCGAGGCGGGCATGCTCGACCGGGAAGGGCGTCTGGGCGGCATCAAGCGCGTCCTGCTGGTGGACTCACTGGCGGCGGTGCTGGGCGGGCTGTTCGGCGCAAGCTCGGTGACCACCTACGTCGAGAGCGCCTCGGGAGTGGGCGAAGGCGGCCGGACGGGGCTTACGTCGGTGGTGACGGCCCTGCTCTTCTTCGCGGCGGTCTTCTTCGCGCCCGTGCTGGTCGTCGTGCCGCCGCAGGCGACGGCGGCTGCGCTGATCGTGGTGGGTTTTCTGATGCTGAGCACGGTGGTCAAGGAGATCCGCTTCGACAACTACACCGAGGCGTTCCCGGCGTTCGTGACGCTTCTGACCATCCCGCTGACGTTCAGCATCGCCCGGGGGATCGGCTACGGCTTCATCACCTACGTCGGCGTGAAACTCCTGACCCGGCGGGCCCGGGACGTGCACTGGCTCATGTGGATCATCTCCGGGCTTTTCGTGCTCAGCTTCCTGTGGGAGTAGCTAGCCCTTCAGCCCGCCGAGCGTGAGCCCTTTGACGAAGTAGCGCTGGAAGATGAGGAAGACCCCGATCATGGGCACCGCCGCCACCGTGGCACCGCTCATCAGAAGGCCGTACTGGACCAGGTTCTTGTCCTGCAGCGTCTTGAGCCCCACGGTGAGCGTGAAAAGCTCAGATCGCTGGAGCACGATGAGGGGCCACAAAAACGAGTTCCATGTCGCCATGAACGTCAGGATGCCGAGGGTCGCCAGCCCCGGCTTGGCAAGCGGCACCATGATGCGGCTGTAGACGGTGAACTCCGAGGCGCCGTCAATGGTGGCCGCCTCGATGAGTTCGGTCGGGATGGTGCGCATGAACTGCCGCAGCAAAAAGACCCCGAAGACCATGCTGAGGTCGGGCAGGATGACGGCCCAAAGCGAGTTCATCAGCCCGGCGTCGCGGATGATCATGAACATCGGCACGAGCGTCACCTGGCCCGGGATCATGAGCGTGCTGATCATGATCCAGAACAAAAGCTCCCGGCCGGGGAACCGCCGCTTGGCGAACGCGTACGCCGCCATGGAGTCGAGCAACAGGACACCCAGCGTGGCCACGCTCGAAACGATGACCGAGTTGGTGATCCACCGTACAACCGGGGTGGACTGAAACAGGAAGCGGTAGCTGTCGATGGCCTGTTCCCAGAGCTTGCCCGCTTCGGCCCACTGCCCCGTCGCGAGCAGCGCCGGCATTTGCTTGAGGATGGTTGGGACGATGGTCGGCGGCACCTTCCACACCTCGTCCGGCAGCATGAACGAGGTCGTGACCATCCAGTAAAGGGGCATCAGCGAGATGATGGCCCACAGGATGAGCACGGCATAGGCGGTGCCCCGCCCGACGGCACGCCCCGCCCGCCCGAGCGTGATGGCCCGCGCCCGTGCAACCGCGCGGGCCTCGGCCCCAACGCCCTTGATGAGTCCGGTCTCGGTCGGGTGGCTTCCCATCTTGACCCCTCAAGTCCTCAGCTGTACTCGATGTCCGACGCAAGCCACCGGAACTGGAAGACGGCAAAGACCATGATGAGCGCAAACAAGACCACCGACAGCGCCGCCGCCAGCCCGAAGTTGAAGTCGAGGAAGGCCGTGTTGAAGATGAGGTGCACCAGCGTCGTGGTGGCGTAGCCCGGCCCGCCCTGCGTCATGATCAGCACCGGCGTGAACACCTGAAACGACCCGATGGTGCTCAGCACGACTAGGTAGAGGGTGGTGGGCTTCAGCAGCGGCAGGGTCACGTACCGCCACCGCGCATACCCGCCGGCGCCGTCCAGGGTCGCCGCTTCGTACAGGGTCTGGGGTATGGAGCCCATTGCCGCCAGGTACAACAGCACCCCGGTGCCGGGCGGGATCAGGATGTTCATCAGGATGATCGACCACATGGCGTAAGCCGAGCTTCCCAGCCAGTTGATGCGGGGCAGTCCCGCCGACTCCAGCACGAAGTTGAAGAGCCCGTAGGAGTAGTTGTAAATCCATCGCCAGATCATGGCCACGACCACAGCGGCCGCGACCGTCGGCAGGTAGTAGGCGGCCCGGAAAAACGTCTGCGCCCCGCTCTTGAGCGGAAAGATGAGGCTCGCCAGCACCAGCGCGATGAGGATGTTGGCCGGCACCGTGACGGAGGTGTAGTGCAGGGTGTTTTGCAGCGCCACCCAGAAGAGGTCGCTTCCAAACACCCTCCGGAAGTTGTCCAGCCCCACCCAGACCGTCTCGAAGATCCTGAACTCCTGCAGCGAGATGAGAAACGCCCAGATGACGGGCGCCGCCACGAAGACGACGAACAGCGCGTACTTCGGCGCGATGAACACGTACGCGGACCGCTGCCGCCAGATCTCTTGCCACAGCGGCCGGGGCCGCCGTGCTGCCCCGGCCGCTGCCATCTTGACGCCGCTCACTTGAGGAACTGCTGCGCCTCCACGCCCGCATCCTTCAGCGCCTGCTCGGCCGACTTCTCGCCGGCGAACGCAATCTGAAGCTGGGCCTGGATCCGCTCGTCGATCTGCCGCCAGTTCTGGTGCATCGGCACCATCTCGGCGAACGCCAGCATCTGCGCCGCCTGCTGCATCTGCGGGTTGTCGCCGTACGGGTCGAGCGGCAGCACGGACTTGCGGGCCGGGAAGGTGCCGTAGAACCTGGCGAACGCGTACTGCTCCTGCGTCGTGGAAAGGTGCTTCGCCAGCTCCACCACCACGGCCAGCTTCTCCTTGTTGGGCTGCCGGAAGACCACCCAGCCGCCGGTCCCGCCGATGGTTACCGGCTTGCCGGACGCGCCGATGGGGTACTCCACCACCGCGAAGTCCATCTTGTACTTGGGGTTCGTGCGAAGCGTGGCGATGGCCCACGAAGCCCACGGCTCAACGGCGATGCGCCGCTGCTCGGGATTCGCGAACGCCTGGAACGTGCCGCCCACATCGGCCGACCCCAGCTCCATCGGCGCGACCTTCTCCTTGAACTTCAGGTCCAGCACCTTCTGCAGCGCCGAGACGCCCTGAGGCGAGTCGAAGGTGTAGCGCGAAAGATCTGGCGACAGCGGCCGGGCGCCGTCCATGTAAAGCAGCGGCCAGGCCTCGTAGTAGCCTTTCAGGATGTAGGTGGTGAAGCCGTAGACGTCGGGCTTGCCGTCCCCGTCCTTGTCGTAGGTGAGCTTGCGCATCGCCTGCACGAACTCGTCCCAGGTCCAGCGCCCCTTCGGCGGCACCTGCACCCCGCGCGCCCGGAAGTGGTCGAGCGCCAGCATCATGGAGTGGACGGTCATCGAGGTCGGGATGCCGTACAGCTTGCCCTCGAACGTGTACGCGTCCAGGGCTCCGGGGTAAAAGTCCGCCAGCTCCTCCCTGGTCAAGAACGAATCCAGCGGCTCCACCACGCCCTGCCGGAGGTACTGGATGTTGATGGCGCCGCCGGAGATGTCCACCGGGGCGATGTCAGGCCACGCCCGTCCGGCAATGGCGATGGAGAGCTTCTGCGCGAGTTCGGCCCAGGGCGTTTCGACCAGCGTGACCTTCACGCCCGGGTGCGTCGCCTCGAACTCCTTGATCTTCGCCTTGATCCAGTGGAACTGGTCGCCCGCCTCGTCCCGCCACCGAGGCGCGTCCCACAGGACGATCTCGCCCGTCCATGCGGCGTGCACGGGGACGGCCAGCAGAGCGCTAACCACGGCAGTCGAAACCAGCGCTGCCACCCGGCGCATCGTCGGCGTCATGGGGGTCCTCCTTTCCGGTCTAGACCGGCCGCGACATACGCCGCCGGCCCGTTCCCTTCCTGCAAGGGATGTCCTACATCTGCCTGCCATCCTGCGGGGCCTCAGTGGCTCTCACGAGAAGCACGGGGCGGCGCCACTGGCTCAAAAGGCGCGGGGTGACGCTCCCGGCCCAGAAGGCATCCCACCTCTTGAGGGCGTGGGTGGCGACGACCGCGAGGTCTGCGCGAATTTCCCGGAAACAGGCGATGAGTTCGCCGGCCGGGTCGCCCCGCCGGACGTGCAGGAACACGCTCACACCGGGGGCGGTTCGGGCGACCTCCCGCAGGTAGCGCTGCGCCTCCTGCTCCTCGATGTCGAGCCGTGCGGCCGTGGTGAGCGGCAGCATCCGCCCGGCGGCGCCCTGCTCGACAGCCAGCTCGGCGGGCGTCGGCACCGCCGTCACCAGGTGCACCGAGGCGCCGCACGCCCGGGCGAGGGCCCACGCGACCGGCAGCGAGTGCTCGTGGCGGGCCGTACCGTCCAGGGGCACGGCGAGCCGGCCCAGCCCAAACGGATCGGGCACGGCGCCGGGGTGAACCACCAGCACCGGGCGGGTCCCGTTCGTCAACACCTGCTGCGCGATGCTCCCCACCAGCAAATCCCGCATGCCGCCCCGGCCATGGGTGGAGAGGAGCACCAGGTCGTTTGCCAGCTCCTCGGCGTGCTGGACGATGCTTCTCGCCACATCCCCCTCGGGGACCTCGTGCACGTGGCACTGAGCCGAAAAGCCCTTCGCTCGCAGCCGTTCGAGGACGCCGCCAAGATAGCCTTGAGCCTCCTGCGGGTCGCACAGGTGCCGTTCGCCGTGGACACGGGCCGGGGCGTTGTGCTCCAGCACGTGCAGCAACGTGATGGACGCGTTGAGGCAACGCGCCAGCGCTTCGGCCACGGGCAGCACGGCCTCTGCCAGGGTCGACCCGTCGAGGGGCACCAGCAGATGCCCGAACACGCTGCTCTCAGCTCCCCGCCAGCGTCTGGAAGAGCAGGTATGCGTTCAGCGCAATGATGAGCGCCGCCACCGCTGCCGCCGCGACCGCCGTCACCGGATGGTTCTTCAGCGGCCCCACGATCTCCCGGCGGCTGGTGAAATATACCAGGGGGATGATGGCGAACGGGAGCCCGAAGCTCAGCACCACCTGGCTGAGCACCAGGATGTACGTGGGTTCCAGGCCCAGGGCGATGACGATGAACGAGGGTGCCATGGTCACGATGCGGCGGATCCACGTGGGGATGTGCCAGTGCAGGAACCCCTGCATGATCACCTGCCCGGACATCGTGCCGACCGTGGACGACGAGAGTCCCGAAGCCAAAAGCGACACGGCGAAGACCCAGCTCGCCGCCGGGCCGAGCAGCGGCTCGAGCGTGCGGTGAGCTTCCTCGATGGTCGCCACCTCGGTGAGGCCGTGGCGGTGGAAGGTGCTCGCCGCCATGATGAGCATGGCCGCATTCACGAGCCCTGCAATCCCCATCCCCAGCACGACGTCGGCCACCTCGTAGCGGAAGAGGCGCCGCTTCATGGCCGGGTCCTGGATGACGATCCTCCCCTGGGTCAGCGCCGAGTGGAGGAAAACCACGTGCGGCATGACGGTGGCGCCCAGGATGCCCGTCGCCAGGAGCACGCTCTGGGGGCCGGCAAACTGCGGTACGACTGCGTGGTAGGCGAGCAGGCCCC
>JBFMCJ010000049.1 GCA_040754675.1 Bacillota bacterium | reverse complement strand
GAAGCGCTGCGCACCCCTGGCATTGGGGTCGGGCATGTCCGGGCTGATGCGTATGTCCGCCAGCATGGACGCCAGCACGTTGGCGAACAGCCGCGCCCCGTTCTCCGCCTCCTGCAGGCGGTTGTAGGTGGACCCAACCTCGGCCAGGATGGCGCGGGCAAACAGATCCTGGTTGTAGTCGCCGGCGGCGTAGAGGATTCCGCGGATGAGCCCGGGATAGGCGCGGTCCGCGTAGCCCTTGATGGTGAACGCAAACGCCTCATTGGCGCGGATCCCGGGATTCTGGCGGCCGACCACCAGCAGCACGGAGGTGAGCTGCTGGCCGGCGATTTTCCGCTCGTACACCCAGGCAGGCGGCGTGTCCCGGTGAACGTCAACCAGGGCGGCGGGCCCCTGACGCAGCAGTTGCAGCGCCGTCCGGCGGGAGCGCGCGTACGCCATGCCGTCGTGCGGGTCGTGCCGGTTGAAGGAGTGGATGACCCTGAGCCCCACCTCGCGAAGCCTCGTGGCCATGGCGGTTCCCACCTGGAAGATGTCGCCGTTCCAGGGGATGTTGGTCTCTCCCGACGTGGGCAGGTACGACTCGTCGCTGTGAGTATGATAGATGCCGACCCGGATGTTCCTGCGGTCGAGCGGCGCTGCGGCCGGCACCACCCCCCCACCCCGAGGGGGCCGGAAGAGCCCGCTCCACTCTCGTCCGGTGTTGTCGAGCCGCCCCATCTCGCGGGCCCTCGCCACCCCGGCCCGCACCGCCACCACCTCGAATAGTCGGTTGTCCGGTGTCACGAAGCGGTCGCCCGGACGCAGGTGGAACCCGGTGACGAACAGTTCTTCGCCCGTTTCGCTGACGAGCCGTGTCAGGTCGGCCCGCTCATCTTCACCCGAGCCGCGCCCCGGCGGCAGGGCCGCAGCCGAGGCCGGGGGCGCCGCCAGCATCACCAGGAAGAGGGCTGCGACCAAAGAGCTGCGCGCCGCGCTCGGCCGAGGCAAAGCCACGCAGAGCCTCCCTCCCATGCCTAAGCCTGCCCTGAACCCGGGCAGGCCGACGGCCGGAAGCGCTGGAGGCTTCAGCCCTCTTCAGGATGGCGTGGAAGAAACAGCTTGGCCCTTATGCCCGTCGCCGGAGGGCGTATCGCCTGAGGGCGTCGATGTCGCCCGTGTTGAGAACATCCCCGGGGCACAGGCCCGCGCGGCGCGCCACCAAAACCCCGTAACCCATGAACGCAAGCTGCGCCGGCGAGTGAGCATCGGTGCCGATGACGAACTTCACGCCCATCGCCCGGGCGCGGCGGGCCCAGTCGGCGTTGAGGTCGAGCCGGTCGGGCGTGGCGTTGATCTCGACCGCGGTGCCCGTCTCGGCGGCCCGTCGCAGGACCGCCTCCAGGTCGACGGCGTACGGGTCGCGCCGCCCGAGCAGGCGCCCGGACGGGTGCCCGAGAGCGTGGACCAGCGGGTGCTCGCAGGCGGCGACGAGGCGGCGCGTCGTGGCTTCGGCGTCCAGCCGGAAGTGGGAGTGAATGGAAGCCACAACCCAGTCGAGCCCGGCCAGCACTTCGTCCGGGTAGTCCAGGGTGCCGTCGGGGCGGATGTCCACCTCCGAGCCGGCCAGCACCGGGAAGCCCAAGGTGTGCGAAAGCCCCCGAATGCGGGCGGCGTGCGCTGCCAGCCGCTCGGCCGAGAGGCCCCTGGCCACGGTCAGGGACGGCGAATGGTCGGTGATAGCAAGGTAGCTCAGACCCCGGTCGCGGGCTCCCTCGACCATGGCCTCGGGAGGCGCGACGCCGTCGCTTGCCACGGTGTGGACGTGAAGGTCCCCCTGGATATCGGACAACTCCACCAGACGCCGGGGAAGCTCGCCCCGGGCCGCCAGGTCCACCTCGTCGAGCCCCCACCTGAGCTCCGGGGCTATCCACGGGAGGCCCGCCCTGGCGTAGATCTCCTCCTCGCCCTGAGGCCAGGCCGGGTTCGCAGGGTCCCTGTCAGCCTCCCGCGTGCAGGCAAGGCGGCCCGCCTCCCACCGCCACCCCCGCTCCGACAGCCTGGCAGTCACCGCTTCAACGTGGGCGGCAGGCCCCGTTGCAAGGAAAAGGGCGCTTGCCACCGCCTCGAGCGGTACCACCCACACGTCCACGGGGGTGCCTCCGGGCGCTTTGCCCCTTATCCGCACCGTACCCGGCCATGGACCGGCCTGCTCCTGAACGCCCGCGCCCAGATAGGCGCGCACCGCCTCAGCGGTCTGCTCGACCCGGGGCCCGGCCACCACCAGGTCGACGTCGGTGGCCATCTCTTCGGCCCGGCGCAGGCTGCCGGCCAGGTTCACCGCCTGCACCCCCGCCAGGCCCTTGATGCCGGCAGCCAGCGCCTCTCCCGCCGCCAGAAGATACGGCATCGGCTGCCGGCCGGCCCGTTTGCGGAAGCGTTCGATGCCTTCCAGGATGGCGGCCTCGGTACGTGCCCCCATGCCCTTGATCTGCCGCACCTTGCCGGCCCGTGCCGCGGCCTCGAGTTCCGCCAGCGACGCGACCCCGAGCCGTTCGTAGAGGAGCCCGGCGGTACGGGCGCCGATGCCGGGGATCTCCATGAGTTCGGCGAGCCCCTCGGGCACCTGCTGCTGAAGGCGCTCCAGCAGGCCCATCTTGCCCGTCGAAAGCCACTCCTCGATCTTGCTGGAGATGGCCTCACCCACGCCGGGTAGCTCACGAAGCCGACCCTGGCGGGCTACCTCTTCGACGGGTTCCGGGAGTTCAATGAGGGTACGGGCCACGCGTCGGTAGGCCCGGATCTTGAAGGGGCTCTCTCCGACGATCTCCAGGAGCGAGGCGATGCGCTCGAACTGTTGCGCGAGCTCCAGGTTCTTCAAATGACGGCTCCGCTCCCGGAGGACCGCCGTGGGGCGCCCCCGGGCAGTTCGGCATCGCCCGGTTCGGAGAGCGTCGGGAGCGGCGGGACGAAGTCAGGAAAGGCCTGGCGAATCTCGCCCCACACCACCGGCAGAAGGGCGCGCAGTTCCCGTGAGATCACGGAGTCGGAAAGCTCGTCCCGCAGGTCTCCGGGCGGAAGGCCGGCCAGAACCACCACCAGCGCCGCCACCACGGCCAGACCCTTCGCGCCTCCCGCCAGCGCCCCTCCAAGGCTGTCCACCCACGACAGGGGCGAAAGGCGCACCAGGTGAACCACCATTCCGGTCAGCACCAGGCCGGCACCGAGGATGGCCGCGGCCACCACCCCGAACGCCGCGGCCCGGGCGGCTTGCTCCGGTAGCGGCCCGAACCGATCAACCAGCCAATTAGCCAGCGGCGTGTAGAGGCGGGCTCCCGCGTAGAAGGCCAGCGCCAGCACCAGGACTTCCAGAAGCTCCTGGAAGAAGCCCCGGAGAAAGCCGCGCAGGAGGAGCGCGCCGATGATGACGACCCATACCGCATCGAGCCACGTCCAGCCGCCCTGCCAGTTCATCGCCTGGTTCTCCCCGTCCGGCGGGAGGCATCCGGGTGCCCCCTGGCCCGTTTGGGCTGGGCGCGAGCGGAAGCCAGCTCGTCCAGGATCTCCAGCGCGCAGAGCACCGCTGCCTGGTGAAGCGCCAATCGAGGGTTTCGGTCGATGACTGCCTGCAGCCGCCGATCGAGTTCGGAGGCCAGCTCACGCAGGTGCACGGGGCTCCCGGGGCCCCGAAGGACGTACTCGCCGCCCGCTATGCGCACCCGCACCGGCTCCGGCCTGGTCTGGCGCCCGTCGGCCGCGCTGGCGTCGCCCAGGATGCTCCCCGACTCCTCCTCGGGAGATCGATTCGGGAAATGGCGGAAGCTTCCCTTTACCCCCGCCTTACCCGCGCAGGCGCACGCCTTCGGGTTCGATACGCCTGACCAGCTCGAGGCGCGCCGCATCCACCTCCTGGTCCGACAGCGTCCGGTCCGGCGCCCGGTACACCACCGAAATGCCGAGGCCTCTAGTTCCCTCGGGAACGCCGGCCCCCTTGTAGGCGTCGAAGACGCGGACTTCCTCCGCCAGCGGGCCTGCGTGGGCCCGCACCAGCTCCACCACGCGGCCGGCGGGCATCTGCTCCGGGACGAGCAGGGCCAGATCCCGCTGAACCGCCGGGAAGCGCCCCGGCGTCTTCGCCGAGACCTCGCGCCGTGCCCGGCGCAGCGCTTCCAGGTCGAGTTCGGCGAGGTAGAGCCGCCCCGGCAGGTCGAGCCGCGCCGCCGCCTGGGGGTGGAGTTCCCCCGCATAGCCTGCATGCTCGCGGCCCGACTCAGTCACGGCGAAGACCGCTGCCGTCCGCCCGGGGTGGAAGCCGTCGGTGGACGCCGCCTCGAACTCCACAGTGACACCGACGCGGCGGGCCGCGGCCTCAATGACGCCCTTGAGGTCGAAGAAGTCATACGCCCGCACCGGTTCGTACCACTGTCGAGGTGCCGCAGCCGGGAGCAGGAGCATGGCGATCCCCACGTGAAGCCGTTCCTCGGGTAGAAGCGCCTCCTGGGCGGCCACCTCGGCCGCAAGCACGCCGCCGGCGGAAGGGATGGGTACCGCCCCATCCACCGCGCCGGCGCCGGAACCGGGTCGCTTTGCGCGGAAGACCCGGCCTACCTCGAAGAGCCGGATGACGCCCTGGCGGCGGCTCACGTTGAGCCGCACCGCTCGCAGCAGCCCCGGAATGAGCGTCGTGCGCAGGTGCGAGTATTCCTCCGACAGGGGGTTGGCGATGGCCATGGCCCGCAGCCACTCGTGGCCGGCGGGTAGGCCCAGCGGCTCGAGTTCTGAGGGGGTCATGAAGGTGTAGGTAACGACCTCGTACATCCCCGCCGCCGCCAGGCTGCGCCGCATCTGCCATGTCCACTCGCTCTCGGGCGGCACCCGCCCCGCTGCGGTGGACGCTGGCAGGGTGCTTGGAATCCGGTCGTATCCGTGCAGCCGGGCGATCTCCTCGGCCAGGTCGTCCTCCTCGCGGACGTCCCGGCGCCAGTCCGGCACCCGGACCCGAAGGTGCCCGCCGCCGTCCTCTTGCACGTCCATGCCCAGCCGGCGCAGGTAGCCGGCCATCGCCTGCGCATCGAGTTGCGTGCCGAGCACCCGGTTGACCCTCTTTTCCCGAAGGTGGACGGTGACCGGGCGATTCTCGCCGGTATCGTGGCGGTCGACGCTTCCCCGGGCCACCCGGCCGCCGAGTTGGGCCAGCAACTGGCATGCCCGGCGCGAACCCCACTCTGCCAGCTCTAGCGGCAGCCCGCGCTCGAACCGGGCGGAGGCCTCTGTCCGGAGCCCGAGCCTCCGGGACGCACGCCGGATGAGGGCGCCGCGGAAGGTGGCCGATTCGAGTAACACGGCCGTGGTCTTCGGGCTCACCTCGCTGGCCGCCCCTCCCATCAGACCGGCTAGCGCCTGGGGACGTTCGGCATCAGCGATTACGAGCGTGGAAGGGTCAAGCTCCCGGATCTGCCCGTCCAGCGTTTGGATCTGCTCGCCCTCCCTGGCGCGCCTCACCACCACCCGGTACCCCGCCAGTGCCTCGAGGTCGAAGGCGTGTAGCGGCTGCCCCCATTCCAGCATCACGTAGTTGGTCACATCGACGACCGCCGAGACAGAGCGCATCCCGGCCAGGTACAGCCGGGCGGCCAGCCACCATGGCGAAGCCCCGCGAGGAACGGAACGGATCACCCGCGCCACGTAGCGGGGGCAATCCTCGTACGACTCCACCTCGACGTCGCACAGGTCCTTGGCCGGGACGGCTTCTTCGGGGTACGTGATCTCGGGCAACTTTAGCGGCTGCATCAAGACGGCGGCCGCCTCCCGCGCCAGCCCCACCACGCCCATCCAGTCCGGTCGGTTGGGGTAGACCTCCACCTCCAGCACGTCATCGGCAAGCCCCAGGGCATCCGCCAGAGCCTCCCCCGGCCGCACCGTGTCCGGAAGCTCCATCAGGCCGCTTTCGTCCTCGCCGAGGCCTGCCTCCTTGGGGCTCAGGACCACCCCCGCGGAGAGGACGCCGCCCATCTGCTGCGCCTGCACCCTGGCCTTCAGGGCCGGCACGTACGTCCCGGCCGGTGCCACGGCCACGCACATCCCCTGGCGGGCGTTGGGCGCGCCGGTCACGACCTGGAGGGTGCGGCCGCCCACGTCGATCTGCGCCACCTTCAGATGTCCGTTTGCAGGGTGCGGATCCAGGCGCGTGATGAGCCCGCACACCATGCCGGCAAACTCCTGCCCTGTGCGTTCCACACTCTCCACCGGCACCCCGGCCATCTGGAGCCGCTCGGCGAGCTGGCGCGCCTCAAACTGCACGTCAACAAACTCACGAAGCCAGCTGATGGGCAAGCGCATAGCCTACACCTTCACCCCTGTTTCATGCCCGCCTCGGCGTGCTCATCAGAACTGCCGCAGGAAGCGGAGGTCATTTTCGTACAGGAGCCGGATGTCGTCGATCCCGTACCGGAGCATGGCGATGCGTTCGACTCCCATGCCGAACGCAAAGCCGGTGTAGCGCTCCGGGTCATACCCCACGTTGCGCAGCACCTGCGGGTGAACCATCCCGCAGCCCAGGATCTCGAGCCATCCCGACCCCTTGCAGCTCCGGCACCCCGCCCCGCCGCAGATCCCGCACTGGACGTACATCTCGGCGCTGGGTTCGGTGAACGGGAAGTAGCTGGGCATAAACCGCACCGGCCGTTCGGGCCCGTACATCCCCCGTGCGAACTCGGTCAGCACGCCCTTCAGATCGGACATGCGGATTCCCTCGTCCACCAGCAGCCCCTCGACCTGGTGGAAGACCGGGGAATGGGTGATGTCAGCGTCCTTCCGGTAGACCTTCCCGGGCACCACCACCCGCACCGGCGGACGGCGGCTCAGCATGGTACGGATTTGCATGGGCGAGGTGTGGGTGCGAAGCAGCACCTCCTCGGTGACGTAAAACGTGTCCTGCATGTCCCGGGCCGGGTGGTCCTTCGGGATGTTGAGCGCCTGGAAGTTGTAGTAGTCAAGCTCGACTTCCGGCCCCTCCACGACCTCGAAGCCCATGCCCACGAAGATCCGCAGGATGTCGTCCAGCGCCTGGTAGAGCGGGTGGATCTGGCCCGGTTGGGGCGCCCGCCCGGGCAGGGTGACGTCCACCCGTTCGGCGCGCAGTTGGGTTTCGAGGGCGCCCTGGCGCAGCGCCTCCAGGCGGTCGGTCATGCGGCGCTCGATTTCGCCACGCAACTCGTTCAGCGCCTGGCCGAAGCGGCGCCGGTCCGACTCGTCCGGGATGCGCCCGAGCTGGCGCAAAAGAGCCGTCAACTGCCCGCGCCGGCCCAGCAGCTCGATCCGGAGGGCCTCCAGGCTCTCGGCGTTCGCCGCCTGCTCGATGCGAGCAACCGCTTCGTGGCGCAGGGCAGCCAGCGCCTCCTCGCTGATGGACGGGGTTGCAAGGTTGTCGTCCGGGGCCATCCCCACGTGCTCCTTTCCGAAACAGACGAAAAAGCGGGAAGCGGCTCTCTACTCCAAGGACGAGAACAGAGCCGCTTCCCGCGGTACCACCCTGGTTGGCGCCCTTAAGGGCACCCGCTCATTGACGGGCCCGACAAGCTAGCTTTTCGCCAGCCGCCGTGACCCGCTGCCCTTTAACGGGGGCATCCGGCTTCAGGCCTACTCGACCGAGCTCTGCCCATAACCCCGGCTTTCAGCCCGCGGCTTGGGAGCGAACTTCCCCGGGCAGCCAACGGGGCGGCTTGCAGTCTCCGACCGGCCCCTCCCTGGGAAGGCCCTTCCCGGGTACTCCTCTCCCGCATCGCCTTTCACGAAACAGCCTGATCGGGAAACCTCACCGGGCCAGGCTTTTCAGCTGCCGGTAGAGCAGATAGGCGGTGATGGAACCCGTGGCCTCGAACAGCCTCCAGAAAAAGTCAGCCGTGAGCATCACGGAGCCCACCCTCCACGCCAGGGCCGCTCTAGCGCTGAGGCGATTATAGCATGCGGCCTGCCGGCCATACAAGCAAGCCGTACGCTAGCGGCCGGCGTCCCGGGCGCGCTGGCGTGCGGCTTCGAAGAGCACCACGGCCACGGAGGCCGCGACGTTGAGCGATTCAACGCCACCGGCCAGCGGGATCTGCAGGAAGCCGGTGCACTGCTTCGCCAGTTTCTCCGTGATCCCCCGGGCCTCACCGCCCACCACGAAGGCCACGTCCCCGACCAGGGCCTCATCGTAGTAGGGGCGCCCGCGGTGCGGATCAAGCCCCAGCAGCGCCCAGCCGCGGTTTCGAATGGCGGCCGCCACGACCGGAAGCCCGCTGGCATCGGCAAGGCGAACGGCCGGGACGCGGAAGACCGCCCCGGCACTTGCCCGGATCACCTTGGGGTTGAACAGGTCCGCGCATGCCTCGCCCAGCACCACGGCGCCGGCCCCGGCACCGGCCGCGGTGCGGATGATGGTGCCCACGTTGCCCGGGTCCTGCACCCCATCCAGCAGGAGCACGGGCGGGCGGAGATGGGCCGCTTCGAGGTGGTGCGGCTTCCAGCCACTGACGGCGGCGATGAGGCCCTGCGGCGTCTCGGTCTGTGAAAGCGCCCGGATGATGCGTTCTCCGCACCATACGACGCGCCCGCCGGCCGCCTCCACCCGGTCGATGAGGGCCTGTGCCGCGCTGTCTCCGGCGAGGCCGCTGCCCACCAGCAGCACTTCAATCCGCAACCCGGCGTTGGCGGCGTCTTCGATGAGCCGGCGCCCCTCGACGACGAAGCGCCCCTGGGCGCGCCGCTCGGCCGGCTTCTCCAGCAGCCGCCGCAGCTCTTGGACGATCGGATGGCGGGGGCTTTCAAGGAAGCGCTTCGAGCTCTTCGAGCCGTTCATCTTCCCCCATGGCAACCAGGACGTCGTTGCGCTCGATGACCGTGTCCGCCCCGGGAGCGGCAATGACCTCGCTCCCCCGCCGGATGGCCAGGATGTTGATGCCGTACTTGGCCCGGAAATCCAGAGTCTTCAGCGTCCGGCCCACGAAAGGCTCCTTCGCCACCACCTCGACGATGCGGTAGCCCGGCATCAACTCGACGTAGTCGATGAGGTTGCCCGAGAGGAGGTTGTGAGCCACCCGGACGCCCATATCGCGCTCGGGGTAGACCACCCGGTCAGCCCCCACCCGCTCCAGCACGCGGCCGTGCAGCTCGCTGAATGCCCGGGCAACTACGTAGGGCACCCCGAGGCCCTTCACCACGGAGGTGGCCAGGATGCTCGACTCGATGTCACCAATGGCCACCACGGCCACGTCGAAGTTGCGGATCCCGAGCGCCTTCATGGCCTGCTCGTCGGTGGCATCGGCCTGAACGGCGTGCGTGACGAAGGGAGCCATCTCCTGAACCTGCGCCTCGGAGGCGTCGATGGCGAGCACCTCCTGGCCGAGCTTGTAAAGGGTCGCAGCCACGCTGGATCCAAAGGCGCCCAGCCCGATGACGGCGAACTGGCGCGCCCGGCGGCGGCGCATGGGAGCCACTGAGGCTGGCTCAACTCCCCTCTTCGCTGCCGCGGCACCGGCCCGCTTGCCGGCGCCGCTCAACCACGCAAGGCCGGCCCGACACTGCGGTGTTCGGGCCGGCCTTCCAAATGCCCTTCGCCTTCCGTGATGGCTCGCCGCGCCGCGTCACACGACAGGAGCCGCCGCGCCAAGCGCCTGCCTGGCTTTCTCGGCAAGCCGAGCGAAGCCGTCCGGGTCGTGCACCGCGAGGTCTGCGAGGATCTTGCGGTTGATGACGACCCCGGCCACCTTGAGCCCCTTCACCAGTCTGCTGTAAGAAAGGCCGTAAAGACGCGCCGCGGCGTTAATCCGCACGATCCACAGCCGCCGGAAGTCGCGCTTGCGGAGCCGCCGGTCCCGATACGCGTGGCTCCACGCTTTGAGCAATGACTGGTTGGCCATCCGGAACCAGCGATGGCGAGCACCCCAGTAGCCCTTGGCCAGCTTGATGATCTTGCGGTGCCGCCGGCGGGTGTACGGCCCGCCCTTGACCCTCGGCATGCGAACTTGCGGCCTCCTCCTGCTTGGACTGGCGAACCGTTCAGAGGTACTGCTTGTACGGTAGCATGCGGCGAATGCGCGGCGCTTCGCCCTCCGAGACGAATGCGTCGCTCACGAGCCTTCGCTTGCGCCCGGGAGACTTGGGCCCGAGCAGATGGCTGTGGTACGCGCGGCGCCGACGGATCTTCCCGGTAGCCGTGAGGCGGAAACGCTTGACCGCGCTTCGCTTGCTCTTCATCTTGGGCATTCAGACCGTCACCCTTCTCCGCCGGCCGCCTGGACAGGACCGGCAGCGGCCCCCGCCGCAGCAGGGCTCTGCGCGGCCACACGGGTGGCTGCACCGCCCGCGCCCGCCGCACCCGCGGTGGCCTGCACCCCGGCTGCCGCCCTGACGGCCGCGTCCGGCCGGGGCGCCAGAATCATGATCATGGCACGCCCTTCCACCCTGGGCGGGCGTTCCACGACACACAGGTTCGACAGCTTTTCGGCCAGCTGGTTGAGCATGTTGCGGGCCAGGTCTGCGTGTACGATCTCCCGGCCGCGGAAGCGCACCGTGATCTTGACCTTGTCCCCGTCGGTCAGAAAACGGGCGGCCGAACGCATCTTGACCTCGAAGTCGTGATCCTCGATCTTGGGGGTCATCCGGATCTCTTTGAGGTCGACCACCTTCTGCCGTTTGCGGGCTTCGCGTTCCTTCTTGTTCTGCTCGTATTTATACTTACCATAGTTCATGATCCGGCAGACCGGTGGGTCCACGTGGGGAGCGATCTCCACCAGGTCGAGGTCTCGCTCGTGCGCCAGCCTCAGCGCATCCCGCACTGGAAGGATGCCGAGTTGCTGCCCTTCCGGGCTGATCACCCGAACCTCTCTCGCCCTGATCTCCTCGTTGATCCGAAGCTCCTGCTTGATGATCCCACCTCCGCGAAGCCCGCTCGCCGTACGGCGATGCATGATGCGCGGCGATTCTAACACGGCCGCGTGCTTGAGTCAACGGCCCGGCGCCGGTGCGGGCCCTGTCGCGAGCGCGTCCCCGGGCCTACCGCCGGGCCTGCACCTCCTGGACGAGCCGATCCTTCAACGCCTCCAGCGGCATGCTGCCAAGCTCGCCCTCGGAGCGGTGGCGCACCGAGACCTGCCCTGACCTGTCCTCCCGGTCGCCGATGACCCCCATGTAGGGCACCTTCTTCACCTGAGCGTCCCGTATCTTGTACCCCACCTTCTCGTCCCGGGCGTCCACGTCCACCCGCAGCCCCGCGGCCCGCAGCTCGCCTGCCACCACCTCGGCCCGCTCGCGGTGCCGGTCCGCGACCGGGATGAGGCGCAGCTGTATGGGCGACAACCACACCGGCAGCGCCCCGGCGTAGTGCTCGATGAGCACGGCGATGAACCGCTCCAGGCTGCCGAACAGCGCCCGGTGAATCACCACGGGCCGGTGCCGCTGCCCGTCGGCCCCCACGTAGGTCAGGTCGAACCGCTCGGGAGCCATGAAGTCGAGCTGCACGGTGCCGCACTGCCAGCTCCGGTTCAGGCTGTCCCGGACGTGGAAGTCGATCTTGGGGCCGTAAAACGCGCCTTGGCCCTCGTTGATCTGATAAGGCCGGCCGCTTGCGTCAAGCGCCTGCGTGAGCGCCTCGGTGGCCTTCTCCCACAGTTCCTCGGGGCCCATGGCGTTCTCCGGACGGGTTGACAGCTCGATGCGGTACGGAAAGCCGAAGGTGCTGTAGAGGTACTCGATGAGTTCCAGCACCCCCAGCACCTCCCGGGTGATCTGGTCGGGGCGCAGGAAGATGTGCGCGTCGTCCTGGGTAAACGCCCGGACCCGCTTCAGACCGTTCAGCACGCCCGACAGCTCGTGCCGGTGCACCAGCCCGAACTCCATCAGCCGCAGGGGCAGGTCCCGGTAGCTTCGCACCTCGCTTCCGTAAATCAGGAACGCCCCGGGGCAGTTCATGGGCTTGATGGCGAAGCCCTCACCCTCGATCTCGGTGAAGTACATGTTCTCCCGGTAGTGCTCGTAGTGGCCGGACCGCCGCCACAGCGAGTCCCGCAGGATGAGCGGGGTGGCGACCTCCAGGTAGCCCCGGCGAAGCTGCTCCGAACGGGAGAACTCCACCAGCGCGTTGCGGACGATGACCCCGTTCGGCAGGTAAAATGGGAAGCCCGGACCCTCGTCGGCGAAGAGGAACAACCCGAGTTCCCGCCCCAGCTTGCGGTGGTCGCGGCGCGCCGCCTCCTCCAGCATGCGCAGGTGTTCCTGCAACTGCGCCTCCGTCGGGAAGGCGGTGCCGTATATGCGGGTCAACTGGTCCCGGGACGAGTCGCCGCGCCAGTACGCGCCCGCCAGGCTCAGCAGGCGGAAGTGCCCGAGGTACCCCGTGCTCGGGACGTGCGGCCCCCGGCACAGATCGACGAACTCCCCTTGCCGGTAAAGGCTCACCACGGGCTCGGCCAGCTCCTCCAGGATCTCGACCTTGTACTTGTCGCCTCGCTCCCGGAAAAGGCGGATGGCTTCGTCGCGAGCCATCTCGTCCCGCACGATGGGAAGATTCTCCTCGACGATGCGCCGCATCTCCGCCTCGATGGCCGGAAGGTCGTCCGTGGACAGCGGCCGGGGCGGCATGACGTCGTAGTAAAACCCGTCCTCGATGGTGGGCCCGATGGCAAGGCGCGTCCCGGGCAGCAGCCGCTGCAGCGCCTGCGCCATGAGGTGTGCGGTGCTGTGGCGCACCACGTCCAGGCCCACGGCACTCGCCGCGTCGAAAAGCTCGAGTTCGCCGCCGCTCCCTACGGGCCGTGCCAGGTCGACCAGGGTGCCGTTGAGCCTGGCGACCACCGCTCGCCCGGCCGCCTCCGGCGCCAGGCGCTCAGCAACCCGGTGAACGCTTTCGTCGGCCTGGGCGCGGGTCGACGCGACCCTCCCATTGGGCTGTTTCATCCAGACTTCGACTGCCGAACCGGATGCCATGGCCGAAGACCTCCCGCCTGAAAAAAACCGGGACTCCCGTCCCTGCCGGGACGGGAGTCCCTTGGTCGTCGCTGCTCGAAAGAGGAACTCCCGCGGTTCCACCCCGCTTGGCCGACGAAACACCGGCCCTCTCGGGAAGGCTGTATCGGGCCAACCCGGCGGCGCCTACTGGGCCGGTTCGGGGCCGTTCGGGCCGCAGCTCACGGGCGGTTTTCGGCAGTTCGGGCGGCGGAAGCTCGCACCCCTGCTTCCTGCCGGTCGCAGGGCCCCGCTCTCTTGACGCCCGGAGACCCGCCTACTCGTCCCGTTCATCGCCCAGGCGTTTCGTGCTTTGCCCTCATCCTAGCCAGAACGGCGGGCAGCGGTCAAGGCCAGACCAGCAGTACCTGCACGATCCCGATGAGAAACCCCATGACGGCCCCCAGCGCTTCCAGCCACCGCAACTCCCGGCCCATGATCCGCACCAGCGCTCGTTCGAACTCGCCAAGCTCCAGGCTCCTCATCCGACCGCCGATGATGGCCCCGATGTGAAGCTCGGACCGGATCCGCTCCTCCAGCCGCCCGGCCAGGTCGCTCACCACGCCCGGCGCCTCACGGCGCGCCAGATCTGCCGCGTACCCCGTCACCGCGTCCCGCACCCGGGCTGGCAGGAAGTGCGGCAGACCCTTTCGCAGGCGTTCGGCGACGTACGCCTCCAGCGCCGAGGCGGCCTCCTTGCGCACAGCACCGTTCAGCGAGGCCATCACATCCTGGGGGCGCAGGAACTCCTCTTCCACGAGCCGGCCGATGCTCTCGGCGATGGCCTTCTGGCGGCGAGGAAAGACACCCTGGACCGCCCACGGCGTACCACGAAGGCGGATCGGCCGGATGGGCCAGAAGAGCAGCCGGACGGCGGCCACGTTGGTGATCCAGCCGATTGCTGCTGCGATAAGCGGTATGAGCAGAAGGTGAACCGGCACGCGCCACTCTCCCCCTCACTCCTGCCGCTTCTCCGCAGCCGGCGCAGGTTCCTCGGCACATACCCATGGGTATGCCTGGGCAAGGGATCAGCGCGAGGGGGAGGGCGCCGGTGTTCGCCCGCTGAGGCTGCAGCGTGGGCAGCCCCGGCACGTATAGACCCGCCCGGGGAAGGCGGCGCGCAAGCCGGCCTGGATGGGGGCTTCGTCCGCCAGGTGCACGATGATCCGCCGCGGGCTGAGCCGCACCAGGTGCCCCACGGCTACCTCTTCGCTGCCCGCCTCGCCCAGGCCCTCGCCAAGCCAGCGCCTGCCGGCTGGCATGCCCCACCGGTCCAGCAGGTGGTACGCGCCGCTCGGAGCCCGGAACAGGTGCACCTCGTAGATCCGGGGCGGCGGGCCCATCCAGAGGCCCCGCCAGGGGGACGTCGAACGCTGTTCCTCCCGTTCCGCCACCAGTTCGCTCACTGCGGCCGCGGCCGCCCGCTTGAGGGCGCCCATGTAAGACGGCGAGTGGAACCACACCACGGACTCGATCACCGTGCCCTGGGGCCGAGCCGCCAGGGCTTCGACGAACTGGCGGGAGAGGCGGGCCTTCCAGCGCAAAAGATTCGTGGTGAGCACGGTTCCCCCAAGCGCACCCGCGCCCGAAGCCCCCTGTCCCGACGCCTCTGACGCAGCGAAGGCGGGCGGCGCCGCAGCAGCGCCGTTGGCCGAGATCTGGTC
>JBFMCJ010000048.1:5406-14680 GCA_040754675.1 Bacillota bacterium | reverse complement strand
TCTCTCTTCACCCTCGCGACCGCAGCCTTCGTGGTTGTCTTGCTGACCGTGCCCGCCTTCACGGCCCTCGTCGCCGTCTCCCGATCCCTCGCCAGGGGAGAGGAAGTGCCGCTCGCCGGATTCTGGTACGCCTTCCGGTCGTACTTTGCCCGGAGCGCAGGGATCGCCGCAGCTGGCGGGCTTGTGATGGTGATCCTCGTGCTCGACCTCGCTTTCTTCCTTCAGGCTCCCTCGGTGTGGGTGCGGGCCGTGGCGGGGGCGTGGGTGTGGCTGATCGTCTACGGCGCCGCAGTGGTGACGGTTGCCCCTGCGGTGCTGGTGTGGATGGGGCGGGGGCCGCTCGTCACTTTGAAGCAGGCCGCGCTCATCGTGCTGGACAACGCCGTGGTGAGCGCCGTGCTCATGGCCGCACTTGCCGTGCTTGGGGCGGCGAGCGTGGTGCTGGGGGCCCCGCTTCTTTTGCTTTTCGGGCAGATGAGTGCGTTTTTGTTGAGTTCGGCGATGGAAGCCATCCTGGAGCGTTACCGCCTGCTGCAAGAAGATAGCGGAAAGGCAGGAGAAGGGCTTTGAGTTCCCAGACACCGGGCAGGCCGGCACCCTCGTCATCCACCCGGTTCATCTTCGTCACGGGGGGCGTGGTGTCGAGCCTCGGCAAGGGGATCACCACGGCCTCCATCGGGCGGCTGCTGAAGAGCAGAGGCCTGCGCGTGAGCATCGCCAAGCTGGACCCTTACATCAACGTGGACCCGGGCACGATGAGCCCGCTGCAGCACGGAGAGGTCTTCGTCACCGACGACGGGGCCGAGACCGACCTCGATCTGGGGCACTACGAGCGGTTTATCGACGAGAGCCTCACCCGGGACCACAACGTGACGGCGGGGACCATCTACTGGTCGGTCATTTCCCGGGAACGGCGCGGCGACTTCCTGGGTGGCACCGTTCAGGTGATCCCCCACATCACCAACGAGATCAAAGAGCGCATTCTGAGGCTGGCGGGAGACCCCCCGGCGGACGTGGTGATCGTCGAGGTCGGGGGGACGGTGGGCGACATCGAGAGCCTGCCGTTCTTGGAGGCCATCCGCCAGCTCCGATCCGAACTGGGCCGGGACAGCTGCTTTTACGTTCATGTGACGCTGGTGCCTTACCTGCGCGCCACGGGCGAACTGAAGACCAAGCCCACGCAGCACAGCGTCCGGGAGCTTCGCAGCATCGGGATTCAGCCCGACGCCATCGTCTGCCGCTCCGAACGCCCCTTGGGCGACGACATCAAGGCCAAGATTGCCCTGTTCTGCGACGTCGAACCCGGCGCGGTCATCCCGAACCCCGACGCCGACACCATCTACGCGGTTCCGCTGACCTTCGCGCAGGAGGGGCTGGACGACATCATCATCGACCGCCTGAAGCTTCGGGAAGCCCGCCCGCGGGACCTGAGGGGCTGGGAGGAGATGGTTCGCCGGATCCGCTACCCGCGCCACCAGGTACGGGTCGCCATCGTGGGCAAGTACATCGCGCTGCCCGACGCCTACCTATCCGTGGTAGAGGCCCTCAACCACGGGGGCATCGCCAACGACGCCCGGGTAGAGATCAAGTGGGTGGACTCCGAACGCCTCGAGACCACCGAAAGCGACTGGGGCGCAATTCTCGAAGACGTAGACGGCATCCTGGTACCGGGGGGCTTCGGGCCCCGAGGCATCGAGGGAAAGATCGGGGCGGCCCGCTTCGCACGGGAGCGCAGGGTGCCATATCTTGGCCTGTGCCTGGGGATGCAGGTGGCGGTCATCGAAGTGGCGCGCCATGCGTGCGGGCTCACCGGTGCCAACAGCACCGAGTTCGATCCCGACACGCCGCACCCGGTCGTCGATTTGATGCCCGATCAGCGGGGAGTGGAGAAGAAGGGCGGCACCATGCGGCTTGGCCTTTACCCGTGCTACCTCCACGAGGGGACGAAGAGCCGTGCCATTTACGGAAGCGAACTGGTCCACGAGCGCCACCGCCACCGGTACGAGATCAACAACGCTTACCGGGAAACCCTGGAATCGTGCCAGGTGCGCTGGGCCGGCACCTCCCCTGACGGGCGGCTGGTGGAGATGATGGAACTGGTGGACCACCCCTTCTTCGTCGGGAGCCAGTTCCACCCCGAACTTCTCTCCCGGCCTACCCGGCCTCATCCCCTGTTCCGGGAGTTCGTGCGAGCGGCCCTGGAGCACCAGAACCGCCCGTCGGTGCGCCTTGTGGGCCGATCGGGGGACCTGTTATAATACCCGTAGCGAAGTGGCGTCCCAGATTAGAGGATTCCGGGTTCTTGCCTACCGTCCTGAACGACCTTCGCATGGAGGCTCTTCTAAGCTGTCCCCAGCTTCGAGGCCGGGCACGGGGGTTAGTTGTCCACTCGGCCCGGCGGAAGGGACAAAGGGGTGAGCGCCATGCTCCGGATGAAGGTTAAGGTCGTGGGGATCGACCAGAACACGATGGTGCCCGTGGTCGTCATTACCGATAGCGACGAGAAGGGGTTCATCCCCATCGTCATCGGGCCACCGGAGGCGCAGGCGATCACCCTGGCACTCGAGGGCAGCCGGCCTCCTCGTCCCCTTACCCACGACCTCATGAAGAACCTGCTGGACTCCGTGGGCGCCAAGGTGGAACGGGTGGTTATCTCGGAGCTGCGGGACGAGACCTATTACGCCCGTATTTACCTGAAGACCCGGGATGGCAGGGTAGACGTGGACGCCCGGCCCAGCGACGCCATTGCGCTGGCGCTGCGAACCGATGCGCCCATCTTCATCTCCGAAGAGGTGGCGGCTAAAGCGCTGATAGCCAGCAAGCCGATTGACGATGAGGAGATGGAGGAGTTCCGCCGCTTCCTGGATAAGCTGACGCCAGAAGATTTCGAGAAGCATCTCCACTAGTTCGCGGCGCGGGGGCCGCGCAGCCGGCCCTCTGTGATGGCTGCCCCTGGTGATCCGGTTCTTGTGGGGGACTTCCTGCGCCGGGGCTTTTTCGGGCCTTTTTACCGGGCGGTATGGCTATTTTCCGTTGACGGGAGCGAGTAAGAGGTGACCATTGCCGAACTGCAGGCCAGGAGCATCGACGAGCTGCGAGAGGCAGCCAAGGAGCTGGGGGTGAGCGGGTACACCAAGCTTCGCAAGAAGGACCTGGTTCGGGAGATCCTCCGGGCCGAAACCGAGAGGGACGGGCTCACCCTGGTCGAGGGCATCCTGGAGATCCTTCCGGACGGGTACGGCTTCTTGAGGGTGCAGGGGTACACGCCCGGCCCCAACGACGTCTACGTCTCGCCCTCCCAGATCCGGCGGTTCAGCCTGCGCACCGGAGACTCGGTGCTGGGGCAGGTCAGGCCCCCCAAAGAGAGCGAGAGATACCATGCGCTGCTGAAGGTCGTCGCCGTCAACATGCTGGACCCCGAAAAGGCCCTCAACCGCCCCGTCTTCGACGACCTGACTCCCGTCTACCCCCACGAGAGGCTCCGGCTCGAGGTCGGCCCCAAAGAGATCGCCATGCGGCTGGTGGATATCATCGCGCCGCTGGGCAAGGGCCAGCGCGGGCTCATCGTCTCGCCCCCGAAGGCCGGCAAGACCACGGTTCTGAAGAAAATCGCCAACAGCATAAGCATCAACCACCCGGAGGTTGACCTCATCGTGCTGCTGGTCGACGAGCGGCCGGAAGAGGTCACCGACATGAGGCGTTCGGTGGACGGGGAAGTGGTCGCTTCCACCTTCGACTTGCCCCCGGAAAACCACGTCCGGGTGGCGGACCTGGTGCTGGAGCGCGCCAAGCGCCTCGTCGAGCACGGCCGCGACGTGGTGCTGCTGCTCGACAGCCTCACGCGGCTGGCACGGGCCAACAACCTGGTGGTGCCGCCCAGCGGGCGCACGCTATCGGGCGGTGTCGACCCGGCCGCGCTCCACAAGCCCAAGCGCTTCTTCGGGGCGGCCCGCAAGATCGAGGAAGGCGGCAGCCTCACCATCCTTTCGACCGCGCTCATCGACACCGGAAGCCGCATGGACGAGGTGATTTACGAGGAGTTCAAGGGCACCGGCAACATGGAGCTCCACCTGGACCGCCGGCTCGCAGAACGCCGGATCTTCCCGGCCATCGACATTTACCGGTCGGGCACGCGAAACGAAGAACTCCTGCTCACCGAACGCGAGCAGGACATGATGTACATCCTGCGCAAGGCGCTCAGTTCGCTCGGCACGGCCGAGACGACGGACCTGCTCATCGACCGGCTGTTGCACACGAAGAGCAATCAGGAGTTCACGGACCTGATCCTGAAGTCGGCCTTTGCGGAAAACGTCCGGGCTTGAGGGAGCAGCCAGCGTTGCCCTCAGCATCGCCGGGGCTGTGAGCCGCGCACAGCAGGGCCGCAACGCGTAAGGGCCGGCTCGCGAAGCTGTTTTTGTGGAGGGAGGGGCTTGCGGTGCCTCCACCAGCTGCTCCGCCGCCGGCTGCGCCTGGGGCGGACTTGGACGAGCCCGACGACGCAGAGGCGCGCTCAGGCGACTCCAACCTCGATCTTCCCCGCTCATCCCTTTCCCGCTCGAAAAGGATTGTCACTGCGGTCTTGGTGGTGGCCGCGGCCGCTGGCGGCTGGGTAAAGGGCGGGAGCCTGACGTGGCCCGCCCCCATGGAAGCCGTGGGCGCACAGTACGGGCCGGCCCGGCCCTCAAGGCTGGCCGGTGACGGCGAGGGCGGCCCGGCCGCCGACCAGGAGACGGTCGAAGCCATCCTCTCGCAGGCGGAAAGCGAGGGTCAGCAGGACGGGCCCGGGCACGGCGAGGACGGCGGGCCGGCCAACGAGGCAGTCCGCCCGGTTCGCATTTACTCCCACCGCGTCCAGGAGGGAGAGACGCTGTGGGACATCGCTCGCCAGTACGGAACCGACGTAGCCACCATCGCGTCGGCCAATGCGCTTTTCGACGTCGATTTCGTGCGGCCGGGACGGCTGCTGCAGGTGCCCGACACCAAGGGCATCGTGCACACCGTGCAGTCGGGGGAGAGCCTGTGGGAGCTCAGCCGGCTCTACGGGGTGAGCGCCGACGTCATTGTGAAGGCCAACGCGCTTGCCACCCCGGAGTTGATCCGGCCCGGGACGCGTCTTGTCATCCCGGGGGCGAAGGGTCCCCGGACGGAGAAGCTGGTGGTCGACGGCCGGCTGCTGCGGGCGTTTTCCCAGCCGGTCAAGGGCCGGATTGCCTCCCGGTACGGGTGGCGCTGGGGCCGGCTGCACGAGGGTATCGACATCGCCGTTCCACAGGGGACCCCCGTGCGAGCATCGGCCCCGGGCCGAGTTGTCTTTGCGGGGTGGGGTGGCGGGTACGGCTACCTGGTCAGCATCGACCACGGGTACGGCGTCGTGACGCGCTACGCGCACAATTCCCGCATCGTGGTGCGCGTCGGGCAGCACGTCATGCGGGGCCAGGTGGTCGCTTACAGCGGGAATACCGGCAACTCCACGGGGCCGCACGTGCACTTCGAGATCCGGTACCGGGGCCGCGCGGTCAACCCGCTTTCGTACCTGCGCTGAGGATGTTATAATGACCGCTGTGTCCTGCGCATACGAAGCAGGTGCGCTCGTGAAAGGCTGGACCGACGACGGCATGAAGAAGGGCATTCATCCTGAGTACCGCCTGACAACCGTGACGTGTGCCTGCGGTAACACGTTCGCGACCGGATCGACCCGGGAAAACATCCGCGTAGAGATCTGCTCCGCCTGCCACCCGTTCTTCACAGGGGTGCGGCAGGCGGTAGTGACCACCGGCGGCCGGGTCGAAAGGTTCCGCCGCCAGGTCGAGCAGGCCCGGCAGGTTCAGGCGGCGCGTAAGGCGGCCGCCAGGGGCGCCGCCGGGCGCACGGGCCGAAAGACCGGCCGCTAGAGCGAGCCGGGAAGCTGCGGGCGGTCAAAGCCCACGCTTTTCTCGCCTTTCGAGTGCCGGGCGGTAGACGCCCGGCACTTTTGCTGGCTTCCGCAACCTCAGGCCTTGAGCAGGGCCTGCGCCTCTTGCGGCTTGAATGAGCACAACTGACGTGGTATGGTGGTGCCGCGGGTGTGCACAAAATAGTGCACGCGACGGTGAAAGGATCGTCCCGGGTGGATCCTGAGGGGCCGGACCTCTGGCGTATCGGTGACAAGCTGGTCTCCCGGGAGCGGCTCTTCCGGGCCATCGACCGCCTCATGGAGATGCGGGCGAGGGGGCTGTCGCAGCAGGAGGTCGCCCGGTCGGCCGGGGTCGACCGCAGCTTCGTTTCCCGCCTTGAGTCCCTCGGGGAGGTGCGGCGTGGATCCCGGGTGGCCGTCGTCGGGTTCCCGGTGGCCAACAAGGCCGAGCTTGAGGCGGCCGCGCGGCAGGCCGGCGCGGAGCTGGTTTTTCTGATGACCAACGAGGAGCGGTGGCGCCACGCCCGGGAGAGGCCCGGCGACCAGCTGTTCAATGAACTCATGGAGTACCTGTCCATCCTGAGCCGTTTCGACCGCGTCATCTTCCTGGGCTCGGACATGCGCATCCGGCTGGTGGAGGCTATTTTGGGGAGCGACCGGGTCATCGGCGTCAGCCTGGGCCCCTCGCCCATCACCAAGGACGCCGAGGTGGATCCGCACCGGATCGCGGCCCTGATTAGCGGGGTGAAGTCCAGTTGAAGCGCGTCGTGAGCGTGAGCCTCGGCTCGTCGCGGCGTGATCACCGCTGGGAGACGGAGTTTCTGGGCGAGCACGTCGTCGTGGAGCGCATCGGCACCGACGGCGACATGCGCAGGGCGATTCAACTGGTCCGCGAACTGGACGGCAAGGTGGACGCCTTCGGCATGGGGGGCATCGACCTCTACATCCGGGCGGGCAACCGCCGGTGGGCGTTCAAGGACGCGCGGCGCATAGCCGAAGCGGCCCGGGTGACTCCCATGGTGGACGGTGGCGGCCTCAAGGACACCCTGGAACGCTGGGTCATCGAGTACCTCACCCGGGAGGTCGGGTGGAGGCTGGCCGGGCGGCGCACCCTCATGGTGCTGGCGGTAGATCGCTACGGCATGGCCGAAGCACTGGTCGAGGCCGGCGCCGATGCGGTCTTCGGGGACCTGATCTTCGGGTTGGGTGTGCCCATACCGCTGCGGTCCCTGCGCTGGCTGAAGGTGCTGGCCTTCGTGCTGGCCCCCATCATCACGCGGCTTCCGTTTCAGCTCTTCTACCCCACCGGCAAGAAGCAGGAGGAGATCGTCCCCAAGCACGGGCGCTTCTACCGCTGGGCCGAGGTGATCGTGGGCGACTTCCACGCCATTCATCGCCACATGCCGGACGACCTGACCGGAAAGGTTATCATCACCAACACCGTCACCTCTTCCGACGTGGAAGAACTCCGGCGCCGGGGCGTCGCCGTGCTGTGCACGACCACTCCGGACCTGGGTGGCAGGTCGTTCGGCACCAACGTCCTCGAGGCGGCCCTGGTGGCGGTCAGCGGGCGGCGTCCCGAGGAGTTGACCCGGGACGACTACCTGCGCCTGATCCAGGAGGCGAAGCTGCGCCCGCGGATCGAGGTGCTCAACCGGCAGACGGCGTGGGCTGCCGCACCCGGGCTTCCCGGCGTCCAGGGCGCACAGGCAAAGGCCTGAAGCCTGAGCTTGACACGTCCAGGCGCCATCCCTATAATTGGCGATGCTGCAGGCAGGCAAGAGGAGCACTGGTGCTTTTCTCCGGGCGCCAGTGCTCGTGTGCTGTTTTGCAAGGCTTTCGTTTTAAGGGGGCATGATGCGGTGCCGGCCCAGAGCGACGGGGAGATTCTCCTGACCCCTGAAGGGTTGCGGCGGCTGGAGCAGGAGCTTGACTACCTGCGTACGGTTCGCCGTCCGGAGGTAGCAAACCGCATCAAGCAGGCGCTGGAGTTCGGAGACATCTCCGAAAACGCCGAGTACGACTCCGCCAAGGAGGAACAGGCCGCTGTCGAAGCCCAGATCGCAAGGATCGAAGCCATCCTGGGGCGGGCCCGGGTCGTCGAGGCCGATCAGGCCGATGGGGCCGGGCAGGTGGTCACGGTCGGAGGGCGGGTCAGGCTGAAGGACCTCGAGACCGGTGAGGAGTTTGATTTCACGCTGGTCAGCCCCGCGGAGGCTGACCCGTCGGAAAACCGCATCTCCTATGAGTCCCCCGTCGGAAAAGCCATTCTGGGCGAGCGTGTCGGCAGCGTGGTGGAGGTCAATGCGCCGGCGGGGAAGATCCGCTACCAGGTGATGGGCGTCGAGCGATGAGCGACGATCATCATGATGAGCAGCCCGCCGCCGACGAGGAGCAACTCCGAGAACTCTCCGAACAGGTAGCCATCCGCCGGCAGAAGCTGGCACAGATGCGGGCGGCGGGAGTGCCCCTTTACTCGGGGCCGTACCGCCGTACCCATACGGCCGCCGCCATCACGTCAGGCTTCGACGCTTTGCAGGGACAGAAGGTTGCGGTGGCGGGCCGGCTAATGGCGCTGCGGCTGCACGGGAAAATCGGCTTTGCCGACCTGGTGGACGGCTCGGGCCGGATACAGCTCTACCTGAGAGAAGAACGGCTCGGCCCCTCTTTTTCCTCCTTCTTTGAACTGGATAGGGGCGACATCATCGGGGCGAGGGGTACGGCGATCCGGACGCGGCGCGGCGAGATCAGCGTCGAGGTGGAATCCTACCAGCCGCTGGTTAAGGCGCTGCAGCCCCCGCCGGAGAAGTGGCACGGGCTAAGGGACATCGAGCTGCGTTACCGCCGGCGCTACCTCGACCTCATGACCAACCCCGACGTTCGCCGGCTCTTCACGCTGCGGGCGGCCATCGTGCGGGCCGTCCGCGACTTCTTTGCATCGGAGAACTTCGTGGAGGTCGAAACGCCCTCGCTGCATCCCGTGGCGGGCGGCGCCAATGCCCGCCCCTTCGTCACCCACCACAACGCGCTGGACCTGGATCTGTACCTTCGCATCGCTCCCGAGCTCTACCTGAAGCGGTTGCTCGTCGGGGGGTTCGAAAGGGTTTTCGAGATCGGTAAGAACTTTCGCAATGAGGGCATCTCCCCCAGGCACAACCCCGAACACACCTCTTTGGAGGCTTACCTGGCCTTCGGCGACTGGCAGGACATGATGGACCTGACCGAGCGCTGCGTGGCCCACGTCGCCCGCACCTGCCTGGGGACCCTCGAGGTTGAGTACGCCGGCCACCGCCTCGATTTGACGCCGCCCTGGCCGCGGTTTTCCATGCTGGAGGCGCTTTACCGGTTCGGGGGCGTCGACCTGAGGCACACCCGCGACGC
>JBFMCJ010000048.1:0-2806 GCA_040754675.1 Bacillota bacterium | reverse complement strand
GCCAGCACCTTGAAAACTGCACAGCGTCGAACGTGTGGCAAAGCCCGAGGCCTGAATAGGCGGTTCGGCGGTCAAGTGGCGAAGGGCTTACGGTGGATGCCTGGGCGCCTGGGGCCGACGAAGGACGGGGCAAGCGCCGATACGCTCCGGGGAGCCGCAAGCGGGCGTTGATCCGGAGGTTTCCGAATGGGGCAACCTGCCGCGGGTAATGCCGCGGCATCCGGTGCGGAATCCATAGGCACCGGAGGGGAACCCGGGGAAGTGAAACATCTCAGTACCCGGAGGAAGAGAAAGCAACGGCGATTCCCCCAGTAGCGGCGAGCGAACGGGGAACAGCCCAAACCGGCTGGACGGAAAAGCCCACCGGCGTTGTCCGGCCGGGGTTGGAGGGTCGTGGCGGCAGGCGGCGGTGGCGGCCTGACCGGGCAGGGAGCGGTGAGCCGAAGGGGTCTGGAAGGGCCCACCATAGAGGGCGAGCGTCCCGTAGGCGAGACGGCTTCCTGGCCGGGGTCACGGCACCTGAGTACCACGGGACACGGGGAATCCTGTGGGAAGCGGGGAGGCCCACCTCCCAAGGCTAAATACCGCCAGGCGACCGATAGCGGACGAGTACCGCGAGGGAACGGTGAAAAGCACCCCTGACGGGGAGTGAAACAGAACCTGAAACCGTAAGCCTGCAAAGCAGTCGGAGGGCCAGGCCTTCGCCTTTGGGGGAAGGCGGCCTGACGGCGTCCTTATTGAGGAACGGACCGGCGAGTGGCGGTGGGCAGCGAGGTGAAGGGGCAGAAGCTCCGGAGCCGCAGGGAAACCGAGTCTGAACAGGGCGAGGAGTTGCCCGCTGCCGACCCGAAGCCGGGTGATCTACCCATGGCCAGGGTGAAGCCGGGTTAACCCCCGGTGGAGGCCCGAACCACGTGGTCGTTGAAAAGACCTGGGATGAGCTGTGGGTAGGGGTGAAATGCCAATCGAACCCGGTGATAGCTGGTTCTCCCCGAAATCGCTTGAGGGCGAGCCTCCCGGTGCGGGGTGGCGGAGGTAGAGCACTGATCGGGTGAGGGGCCGTTACGGCTACCGATCCCGTTCAAACTCCGAATGCCGCCATCGGATCCCGGGGGAGTCAGACGGCGGGGGATAAGCTTCGTCGTCGAGAGGGGAACAGCCCGGACCGGCCGCTAAGGTCCCGAAGTGCGGGCTGAGTGGCAAAGGATGTGGGGTCGCGACGACAACCAGGATGTTGGCTTAGAAGCAGCCATCATTGAAAGAGTGCGTAATAGCTCACTGGTCAAGCGGCCCTGCGCCGAAAATGGAATGGGACTAAGCCCGCCACCGAAGCGCCGGATCGTCCCGGAGCGAGCTCCGGGGCGGTGGTAGGGGAGCGTTCCGCTTCCAGGGAAGCCCGAGCGCAAGCCCGGGTGGAGGGGGCGGAAGGGAGAATGTCGGTATAAGTAGCGACAAGGCCGGTGAGAATCCGGCCCGCCGAAAGCCGAAGGGTTCCTGAGCAAGGTTCGTCCGCTCAGGGTTAGTCGGGACCTAAGCCGAGGCCGAAAGGCGTAGGCGATGGACAACCGGTCGACATTCCGGTACCACCTCGGCCCGTGATGAGCGATGGGGGGACGCAGGGAGGTGCGTCAGCCCGGCGTTGGAGATGCCGGGTCCAAGCGGGTAGGCGGGACCTGCAGGCAAATCCGCAGGTCCGTCAACGCCGAGACGCGACGGGGAGCGCCCGCAAGGGTGCGAACTGGCATGAGCCTGCACTGCCGAGAAAAGCCTCTAGCCAGGTCCGGGGTGCCCGTACTGCAACCCGACACAGGTCGGCGAGGCGAGAAGCCACAGGCGCGCGAGAGAACCCCCGTTAAGGAACTCGGCAAGTTCACCCCGTAACTTCGGGAGAAGGGGTGCCCCGGTAGGGTGTAGGCCCCAGCGGTCGAAGCCCGAGGGGGCCGCAGGGAAACGGCCCAGGCGACTGTTTACCAAAAACACAGGTCTCTGCGAAGCCGCAAGGCGAGGTATAGGGGCTGACGCCTGCCCAGTGCCGGAAGGTTAAGGGGAGGGGTTAGCCCGGGCGGAAGTCCGGGCGACGCTGCGAACCAAAGCCCCGGTGAACGGCGGCCGTAACTATAACGGTCCTAAGGTAGCGAAATTCCTTGTCGGGTAAGTTCCGACCTGCACGAATGGCGTCACGACCTGGGCACTGTCTCAACGGGGGGCTCGGCGAAATTGAGGAAGGAGTGAAGACGCTCCTTACCCGCGGCTAGACGGAAAGACCCCGTGGAGCTTCACTGCAGCCTGGTATGGGATGCCGGTCCTGGATGTAGAGCATAGGTGGGAGGCGTCGAAGCCGGGGCGCCAGCTCCGGTGGAGCCACCCGTGGAATACCACCCTTCTGGGGCGGGCGTTCTAACCCGGGCCCGCACAAGTCCGGGCCGGGGACAGTACCTGGTGGGCAGTTTGACTGGGGCGGTCGCCTCCCAAACGGTAACGGAGGCGTCCCAAGGTTCCCTCAGCGCGGTCGGACATCGCGGCTGTGAGTGCAAAGGCACAAGGGAGCTTGACTGCGAGAGCGACAGCTCGAGCAGGCGCGAAAGCGGGGCTTAGTGACCCGGCGGTGCCGAGTGGAAGGGCCGTCGATCAACGGACAAAAGCTACCCCGGGGATAACAGGCTGATCTCCCCCAAGAGTCCACATCGACGGGGAGGTTTGGCACCTCGATGTCGGCTCATCGCATCCTGGGGCTGGAGTAGGTCCCAAGGGTTGGGCTGTTCGCCCATTAAAGCGGTACGTGAGCTGGGTTCAGAACGTCGTGAGA
>JBFMCJ010000047.1 GCA_040754675.1 Bacillota bacterium | reverse complement strand
CAGGAGGTCACCGTCGCCAACCGCACAGGCGGACCCTGGACGCCGTCGCTCGACCGGGCGGGGGTTTCGGTGACGCTGCCCGAAGTGCTCGCCCCCGGCCAGCCCACCACCGTGCGGACGCGCTTTGAGCTGCTGGCCGCCGTCTGCGACGTGGAACGCACGGTTCCGGAGAGCTTGGTACGTCACGGCAGGCACGAGCCTGTATCAGCGATCAGCGCCAGGGGCTCGGGTATCCATGGATAGTGGGGCTGACGGGGCTATGCCGGCCGGAACCCCAGGCGGCAGGCGCCACCTGGGCGTCACCGGCAACCCGGATTACGACGGCAGGCCCTTCACCGACTTTGCGTCGGTTACGCCGGAGACGGATCTCCGGGCCCTCAACCTCAACTGGCGGGAGCGCGACCTCCCCGAGCGCGAGCGCACCAAGCACGTCCACCGGCTTCACCCGTACCTGGGGAAATTCGTCCCGCAGATGGCGGAGATCTTTCTCCGCAAATACCGGCCCCGGGTCGTCTGCGACCCGTTCTGCGGGTCGGGAACCACCCTGGTCGAGGCCAACGCCCTGGGCATCGAGTCGGTCGGGTGCGACATCTCGCCGTTCAACTGCCTGCTGACGAAGGTGAAGACCGACCGTTACGACCTGGACGTTCTGGAGCGGGCCGTCCACGACATCCTGACGCAACTTCGGTTGAGCCTTGAGCCCTCCCTGTTCGGGGACGGTCGCCAGGTCGAGGAGACCGAAAGCGAGTACCTCAGGAAGTGGTTCGCCCCGCAGGTGAGGCGCCAGTTGCTGCTGTACCGTTCGCTCATACCTCGCCACCCCTACCAGGAACTCCTCAAAGTCGTCCTGTCGAGGGCCGCCCGGTCCTCGCGTCTCACCACGCACTTCGACCTCGACTTCCCTAAGGAGCCCGTGACACAACCTTACTACTGCCACAAGCACCGCCGCATCTGCCACCCGACGACGGATGCCCTCAAATTCCTGGAACGCTACAGCCTGGACGCCGTCCGGCGCATCAAGGAGTTTGCACGCCTTCGCACGAACGCCAAGGCGACGGTCATCCAGGGCGACGCCCGCCGGGTGGGTTTTCCTGCGTGCGACATGGTGCTCACGTCGCCTCCTTACGTGGGCCTCATCGACTATCACGAGCAGCACCGATATGCATTTGAGCTCCTCGGGCTCAGTGAGGCCCGCGAGCAGGAGATTGGGGCCTCCTGGAAGGGCCACTCACGGCGGGCCGTCGAGGCCTACGTGGAGGAGATGACGGCGGCCCTGGGCAACGTCATGCGGGCCATGCCCCCGGGAACGATCCTGGTCATCGTCGTCCATGACCGCATGGACCTGTACGACACCATCGGGCAGCGGCTGGGCGTGCGGCTCGAGTACAGGTTCCGCCGGCACGTGAACCGGCGCACGGGACGCCGGGCTGACGATTTCTTCGAGGACGTCATCGTGTGGCGGCGGCCGTGAAAGGCGCAGCAGGCCGGGGTGCGCCGTGAAAGAGCTTGGTCGGAGGTGGGCGCATGCGTTTCGAGGTCTACCTGGACACGAGCCGTAAGTCAGGACGGGTCATGGCGCACGTGCTGGAGCCCCCGGGGCTCGGGATTCGCTTTGAGAGCCGAGCGTCTTTCGAGCGGGAGATGGGTGGCGCCATCTCGGAGCACCTGCGCTGGCTTGCGTCCCATGGCCTATGGGAGAGCCCACCCCCGCAGAACGGCAGCGTGGAATGGGCCATCGCCGAGGAGCAGCCGATTGAGGGCGACTTCGAATCGGGTGACGACGTGGGGTTTTACGGCCCCGACCTGGCGCCACTCTCCCGCGACGAAGTGGAGCGCTACCTGCAAATCGCCCGCTGCGCCCGGGAAGGCCTGGTAGCGCTGGTCCGCAGGCTTCCACCCGAGGCGTTCGACTGGCGGTACAACGAGAAGGCCCGCCCCATCCGCCAGATACTCCGGCACGTCGCCAACGCCGAACTCTGGTACATCACCCGTGTCATCGACGATCCGTCGAAGCATGGCATGCCGCCGGAACTCGACGCGCTCGACCGGCGGATGGATGCGTCGTCCGACCCCGTCGAGCGGTTGCTGATGGTACGGGAGGGGTTCGAGCGGTTCTTCCGCATGGCGCCGGACGAGGTGCTGAACCAGGTGACGACTCCCTCGTGGTTCTGCGAGATCCTCACCGAGCGCTGGACCGCCCGCAAGGCGCTTCGCCGTGCCATCGAGCACGAGCGGGAGCACACCCGCAGTATCCTGTGGACCCTGGCAAGCCACGGGTTCGATCTGTCGGCTTTCGGGGGGTGACCCACCGGTGCTGCGGCTCTGCCGCCCTGAAGATTTCGAGGCCATCTACGCCATCATCAACGATGCGGCCATGGCTTATCGAGGGGTCATCCCGGCCGACTGCTGGAAAGAACCCTACATGTCCCGGGAGGAACTCGCCGAGGAGATAGCCGCCGGCGTCGTGTTCTGGGGGGCCGAGCGAGACGGGCAGCTGGTGGGGGTCATGGGCATCCAGCACGTCCGGGACGTCGCGCTCATCCGCCATGCGTACGTGCGGACCGCTCACAGACGCCGGGGGATAGGCGGCCAGCTCCTGCGCCACCTCCTTGCGCAAACGAACCGGCCTGTGCTTGTCGGCACCTGGACCGACGCCACATGGGCCATCCGGTTCTATGAGAAGCACGGTTTCCGGCTGGTGGCGCCGCAGGAGAAAGAGCGCCTGCTGCGCCGGTACTGGACGGTGCCTGACCGCCAGATCGAAACGTCGGTGGTACTGGCCGACGCGAAGTGGTTCAGGCGAAAAAGGGATTCCGGTTCCATCCGGGCCTGACCGCTGGCTCGTCCCGCGCGAATCCGAGAAGGGAATCCCGAGCGGGCGTCGTATTGGATACTTAGAACGTTCAGTGAACGAACTCACCATGGAAGGTGCCGGCAACCAGGCGTGATTACCGGTACCAAGGAGCTGATTCGGGACGTAAACGTGGCCCTGGTGCTGGACGCCATCCGGCGCTACGGCCCGATCTCCCGCACCGAGGTGGCTCGGCGAACGCACCTTGGCAAGTCCACGGTGAGCGGTATCGTTGAGCGGCTCCTCAAGGATGGACTCGTCGTCGAGACAGGAACCGGCACCAGTGAGGGCGGGCGCCGGCCGATCCTGCTCGACCTCAACCCTCAGGCCCGCTACGTGGTGGCAGTCAAGCTGGCACCGGAATCCATATCGACAGCCTTGTGCGACTTGAAGCTGCAACTGATGCCGGAGCGGCGGTTCCCGCTTGACGTTCCTGAGAGCGCCCCTGACCGTCGCCGCGGGCCCGCCGTTCTTGCCGCGCTGAAGACGGCGATTGGTGCGGTCGTTGACCAGTCAGGGATTGACTGGGAACGCGTCATGGGTATCGGCGTCGTACTGCCTGGCGTCGTAGAGGTCGCGACGGGAACGTCGGTCTCGTCCCACTTTCTCACGTGGACGAGTATTCCGCTGCGTGACGAGCTTGAGGCCCACTTCCACGTGCCGGTTGTGGTGGATAACGACGCCAACGCCGTCGCACTTGCGGAGTACTGGCTCGGGTCGGGGAAGAACAGCCGCTGCCTCGTCGGCGTCACGCTGGGCGTTGGGATAGGGGCCGGTATCGTAGTGGAGGGGCGCCTCATGCGCGGAGCCATCGGGGGTGCTGGCGAGATCGGCCACATCCCGATGCAGCTCGACGGGCCTCCTTGCCGCTGCGGTCGCCGGGGCTGTCTGGAGGCCATTGCCGGTGACGACGCCCTCGTTAGACAGGCCCGCGAGAAAGGAGGCAGCTACCCCACCCGGGAAGCCCTGGTGGAGGCGGCGCGCCGTGGCGACCCTCTTGCCACCGTCATCCTAAACGACGCCGCCATGCAAATCGGGCGGGCGCTGGCCATTGTGGTGGACCTCTTCAACCCCGACACCATCGTCGTGGGGGGCGAGGCGGGCGTCCAGGCAGGCGACCTTCTGCTGGCCCCTATCCGGGAGAGCCTCTACCGTCACGCGTTCAATGGCCTCGCGGACCGCCTCCAGTTGTTACCTTCCGGCGTTCCCGGCAACCCGTGGTTGACGGGCGCGGCCCTCGAAATCCTGGAGGCGCTCTTCAAACTGCCCTGGGGTGCGGTACCTGGGGTACACGCCGTGTCCCATCCTGAAGGTAGCCAGGTTGGGAGGTAGCGGGCTCGGCATGGTTGGTCAGAGGGGTCTTCCATCTGGTCTCGTGGTTACGGCGTTCTTGCTGCCGAGCCTGCTCGGGCTCCTCCTCGTGCGCGTCTTTCCCATGATAGCAGCCCTCGGTATCAGCTTCACCGACTGGCAACTGATATCGCCGCCCCGGTGGGTTGGTCTGGCCAACTACGTCGACCTGTTCTCGCGACCTGAATTCTGGCAGGCCCTCCTTCACACGTTGACCTACATCGCCGGATACGTTCCCGCGGTTATGGCCCTCGGGTTTGTAGCCGCCCTGGCCATGAACGTGCCGCGTCGGGGACTCTCGGTCCATCGGGTCGCGTTCTTTGCCCCGGTTGTTTCGTCCTGGGTGGCGGTGTCCATTATCTGGAAGTGGCTGCTGAACCCGGTCTATGGCCCCGTGAACCAGTTCATCGGATGGCTTGGGCTCCGCCAACCCGGCTGGATGCTCGATCCGTCCTGGGCGATGCCTTCCGTCATCATCGCAAGCGTATGGAAGGACATCGGCTTTGTCATGGTGCTTTACCTCGCCGGACTCCAGAACATCAACCCGGAACTTCTGGAGGCCGCGGAGATCGACGGCGCGAACCGCTGGGCGAGACTGCGCCGTATCGTGATACCTCTGCTCTCTCCCACCACCTTCATGGTGGTCGCCCTGCTCCTCATCAACTCCTTCCAGGTGTTCGAGCAGGTCTGGATCATGACGGAAGGAGGCCCGGGCGGGGCCACTACGGTCCTCGTGGAACGAATCTACAGGCATGCGTTCCGGTACTTCCGAATGGGAACGGCCTCGGCGTATTCCTGGGTATTGTTTGCCATTGTCCTCGCCGTCACCATTCTGCAACTGAAGCTCCAGAAACGATGGGTGTTCTATCAATGAAGGGCGGTCATGCAATCGAGTCCTCTATCACGACATGTCGTTCTGTGCACCAGGCGACCTCGCGGGTCGCCGATCTCCATGGGTCGCTCCGGGTGGTTGGGACCTCCGGGCTCTGGGTCGCCAGCGCCAGTATGCTGCTGCCGTTTTTCTGGATGGTTTCAACGGCGTTGAAGCCCGACGGCGCCGTCATGGTACTGCCAATTCAATGGTGGCCATCCTCCCCCGCATGGGAGAACTTTAGGCGCCTGAGCGAGAGCTTCCCGGTGGGACGGTTCGTGCTCAACAGCGTCATTGTGGCGACCAGCGGCACCGTCGGGCAAATCCTCATTGCGGCCATGGGAGCCTATGCCTTCGCTCGGCTGCACTTCCAAGGGAAGGACGCGCTCTTCGTGCTGTACCTCGCGACGCTGATGATACCGGCTCAGGTGACACTCATCCCCCTTTTCGTTGTCATGCGGTTTGTGGGATGGGTGGATACCTATCAGGCGCTCATCCTACCGCAGTGGATCAGCCCGTTTGCCGTTTTCCTGCTGCGTCAGCACTTTCAGACCATCCCCCGGCAGTTGGACGAGGCCGCTTTCATCGACGGTGCTGGACACTGGACAGTGTTCACCCGGGTGCTCCTTCCACTGGCGAGACCAGCCTTAGGTGCCGTCTTCATCTTTGCGTTCATGGGGTCCTGGAACGACTTCCTCTGGCCGCTCATCGTCATTAACGATACGAACCGGATGACGCTCCCGCTCGGCCTCGCCACTCTGCACGGCCGGTGGACGTCCCAGTGGAATTTGGTCATGGCCGGTGCTGTCGTTGCGGTACTTCCGATCTTTCTGGTGTTCCTTGCCGCTCAGCGGCAGTTCATCCGCGGGCTGACCCTGAGCGCACTGAAAGGTTAAGGAGGAAAGGATGGGGAGAGGATGAAGAGTCGGCTCTCATGGTTCCTGGTTGGGTTGATGGTATTGGTATCGATGGGGGTGATGGCCAGAGCGGCCTCGTCGGCTACCGTTGAAATCACGTACTACACCTTTTCGGCTGTGCCTGATCACCTGAACGACCTCGACGAGATCATCAAGGGGTTTGAGAAGGAGAACCCGGGCATCCGCGTTAAGGTCATGACCGCATCGTGGAACGACTACTTCACCAAGCTGCAGACCATGATTGCCACGGGCACGGCGCCGGACACCTTCGAGTTAAACTACGAGAACTTCGTCGGCTACGCCAAGCGTGGTCACCTGATGCCGCTGTCCGACCTGATCCGTAAGGATCCCACCTTTGATGGCCGGGCGTACTACCCGAGGGCGTACGAGGTCTTCCGCTACGGTGGCGAGCAGTACGGGCTAGTCGAGACGTTCTCGACGGTCGTGCTGTTCTACAATCGCGACCTCTTCCAGAGGGCAGGGGTTGCGTTCCCGACCTATGACTGGACTTGGGCGGACGAACTGGCGGCGGCGCAGAAGCTAACGAATCAGAGCCAACGCATCTGGGGCAAGTGGCAGCCCGTGCAGTTCTGGGAGTTCTACAAGGTGATCGCTCAGAACGGCGGCTCGATCTTCAGCCCCGACATGAGGCAGGTGGTTGTGGACAGCCCGCAGAACGTCGAAGCGCTCAAGTGGCTCGTGGAGCCGATCCTGAAGTACCACGTCAGCCCGACCAACGAGGAGCTGGCGGGGCAAGACCCCGTCGATATGTTCAAGGCTGGCAAAGTCGCCATGCTGCACACGGGCATCTGGATGTTCGGTAGTTACCAGGCCGCGCCCTTCAGCTGGGACATCGAGGTGGAGCCGGGCAACGTCACCAAGGCCAACCACTTCTTCGCCAATGCGGTGGTGATATCAAGGACCACGAAGAAGGCGGAGGCTGCCTGGCAGTGGATCAAGTACTTCACATCCAGCTCGCTCGCAGCAAAAGTGCGTATCCGAAGCGGCTGGGAATTGCCAGCGCTCCAGGACATGAGCCTGATGCAGGATTACCTGCGGCAAACGCCGCCTTCCAACCGCCGCGCGGTCTTCCGGGCACTGGAGAATCCCGTCGTGCCTCCCGTCATTGAGTCGTGGAACGAGATGACCGATGTCATCAACCAGCAACTCGAGCTTGCCCGCCTGGGCCGGCTCACCCCTGAACAGGCGCTGCGGAACGTCAAACCGGTGCTGGAGGCATTGCTGAGGAAGTGACGCCCAACGCGACGATTACAGAGCTGGAAAGCTGGCGCTGCTCATGCTAACGCCGCCAGCATGGATCGAGCACACACCGCGTTCAGTGGAGATGGATCCTTACCGGGCGGGTGTGCCGGGAGGGCCAGGGGAGGGTGACGCCCGCCCCTGGCCTCCCCTTGCCGGACAGCCTCTTTCGCTGGTTGCGCGCAGCGGCCCCGCAGCCGCCGGTCAGAGGGCCTGGGTGGAGTGGCGACGCAATGGCGTGGACCAACCGCGGGTTCGCATGCAGTTGCAGCGGATGGCGGGTGGCGTCAGCTACTGGTATGCCGTGCTTCCCACCCTCCGTCCCGGCGAGGAGGTCCGCTACCGTCTTTGCGCCGGTGTGGATGACAACCCTACGGCCGTCACGGAGTGGCATGCTGTGAGGGCGGCCGCCTGGGTGCGTGCAGGGGTGCTGGAGACTGACACGATCGGAGGGCACGGGAACGGCGTTGGGTCATACACGGTCCGCGTCACCTGGGGGGACCTAAGTTGCGTTGCGGCCCCCGAAGATCTTACCGAGCCACCCCGGGACCTTCGTGCAGACGTCTGGATTCTGTGGGACACCCAGCAGGTGTATCGCGTACGCATCCCCTGGCCGACGGCCGCTGCCCCGGCGCTCATCCGGCCTGCAACCAATGGTCCGAGCGAATGGTTCTACGGCGGGGGAGAACGCTACGACCGCTTGGGGAGGGTCTCCGAGGCGCTCGGCTGGTATCCGGACGGGGATGACGTACGGGTTGAGATGTTTGTATACGATCAATACAAGGTTCAGCGTAGCCGGACGTACCTTCCAGTCCCTCTCGTGTTCAGCTCCGCCGGGTATGGAGTCTATTGCCCGAGGTCCGAGCCATCTACTTGGCATCCGGGATGGTGGATCGAGTACCGGTTGGGAGGCGTTGAACCGGGTGGCCTCCCGTCCCTTTCCCTTCACGTGTTGAGGGGGTCCACCCCCAGAGAATTGCTCCAGGAGTACTACCGTATCGCAGGCCTGCCGGTGTTGCCCCCACCGTGGGTCTTCGGCCCGTGGATGTCGGCGAACGAGTGGAACTCTCAGCAACGGGTCGAGGATGAGGTCGCGCGTTCGGTTTCACTAAGGATTCCCGCCACCGTTTGTGTCGTCGAGGCATGGTCCGACGAGGCCACCTTCTACATCTTCAATGACGCTGAGTATGATCCGCGGCCGGGAGGCGAGGCGTTCCGCTACGATGATTTCCAGTTTCCGGAGGCAGGGCGCTGGCCCAATCCCCGGCGGTTCGTGGCCAACCTTCACCGGAGAGGCCTGCGAGTGTTGCTGTGGCAGGTCCCTGTGCTCAAATACCTGCCGGCCGGTGAGTGCCGACAACGGGACATGGACGAAGCCCACGCCATTGCGCATGGCTTCTGCCCGGTGGATGGGGCCGGCAAGCCCTACCGGATACCGGGTGGACGGTGGTTTGAAGGAAGCACGATCCTCGACTTCACCTCTGAGCGTGCTACGGAATGGTGGCTGAGCAAGCGACGCTACCTGGTCGAGGAGGTTGGAATTGACGGCTTCAAAACCGACGGTGGTGAGCATCTGTGGTGTGACGGCGTTCGCCTCTCGGGAGGGAGCGCCGTGACTCTGCACAACGCCTACCCTGACGCCTACGTAGCCGCCTACCGCAAGCTGGCCGGGCCGGAACGGGTGACGTTCAGTCGCTCGGGCTTCGTAGCCGCCCACCGGCAGCCGCTTCACTGGGCCGGCGACGAGGACAGCACGTGGGAGGCCCTACGGGCGAGCCTCACAGCCGGACTCAACGCGGCCATCTCGGGGGTGCCATTCTGGGGGTGGGATCTAGGTGGGTTCAGCGGGGAGATCCCGTCCGCGGAGCTGTATTTGAGGGCAGCTTCCATGGCTCTATTCACGCCTGTGATGCAGTACCACTCCGAGACCCCTGCCGGAGAAGGTCCCTCTCAGGCTCGGACGCCGTGGAACATTGAAGCCCGCACGGGAGTCACGGGAGTGGTGGATGCGTACCGGCGCCTCGCCTGCTGGCGAATGAATCTGCTTCCGTATATCTGGACTGCGGCCGAGCGCGCGTCCACGGAGGGTCTCCCGATGATGCGACCGATGTTCTTTGACTTTCCCGAGGACCCGGAGTGCTGGAAGATCGACGACCAATACATGTTCGGCGATGCAGTGATGGTGTGCCCGGTGCTTCAACCGGGTGTGGAACAGCGAGAGGTCTACTTCCCCGAAGGTACATGGGTTGACCTCTTTGCCGGGGAGATCGTGCAGGGTCCCTCCCGCCGGCCATGGCCGGCTCCGGTGGGGAGTATCCCTGCTTTCGTTCGGGTTCCGTGTGTCCTCCCGATGGACTTGGACCCCGGTGTTCCTGCCGGAGAGCCTCTGCGACGCTGGCGAAACGCTGACGGGGCCAGCCGCTTTGGAGTAGCGACCGACTCCCCGGCTGTGGTCGCGTACCTGCCGGCGCCGGGTAGACCGGAGTTCGGGGGGCTGAGCAACCAGGCACGAAGGTGGGCAGTCCAATGCCGAGTGAGCTGGCCCTCCGAAACGGTAACAGGGCTTTGTGCTGACGTGCAAGTGGAGGCGCTTCGACTACCGGACGGGTCAGGTGAGTATCGCTTGGGGTCAAGCTTCACGGGGGAGCCGCCGGGTTCGCTCGTCGTTCGGGTTTTCGTACCGGACCGATGCAGCCTGTTCGTGGTCCCTTCGCCGGTGACAGCCAACACTCGCCGTGTAGGGAATCTCTACGAGATCATTGTGTCGACGAGCGGGGACGAGGCAACTGCCGCTTGGCGGGTCACTCAGGGAGGACAGTGAAGGGACTCGCCGCGAGACGCCAGAAATGACCCAGCAATGGTGAAACGGCACTTCATCGGCGTCATCGGGGAGCAGGACTGCTCGGCCGAACTTGCCGGCCTGGCAGAGCAGGTGGGCGCGGAGGTCGCCCGCCGGGGCGCCGTGCTGGTCTGCGGCGGGATGGGCGGCGTGATGGCGGCGGCCGCACGAGGCGCCAAAGCCGCCGGCGGGTTAACCGTTGGCATCCTGCCCGGAGATGATCGGTCGGCCGCTAACCCGTATATCGACATCCCCATCGTGACCAACCTCGGGGAGGCCCGCAACAGCATCGTGGCGCGAACCTCCGAGGCGCTGGTGGCGGTGGGCGGAAGTTACGGGACGCTGACCGAAATTGCCTTCGCTCTCAAGCTGGGTATCCCCGTGGTGGGGCTGCGCACGTGGCGGCTGGCGAAGGATGCCGGGAAGGAGAGCGAGTTTCCCGACCCGATTATCCGGGCCGAAACGCCCCAGCAAGCCGTCGCCATTGCGTGGGATCTCCTCGGGCTTAAGAGAGCGCGGCCGTGAAAGGTCACACCATCGGGTGCGGCGGTTACGCCTTCCCGGAGGGGCCATCGTCCCCTTGGAGAGTTCGCTCGATGAGTTCAGCCCTCAACTGCCGGAAAAAGGAGTTCATCTCCTGGTAGGTTCGGTCGTCCACCGCGAACTCTCGACGCGCAAGCCGGTCGAAGTGACCGATCATGATCGCCAGGACGTGCGGATCGAAGCCGGGATCCTTCTGGCGAGCCAGCTCGATGAGCCGGGGGGTCCCAAGCCGTGCGCTCAGGAAAAAGATGTCGAGGAAATCGCGGGCCTCTGCGCGGCCGAACAACGCCAGCATCTTGTCGGCGGCCAGTTCCTCAGTGGTAAGGACGGGGCCTATATCCGTCTGCTCTGGCTCCCGCAATCGGAAGTCGAACCCTATATCGACCAGGATCTCCTGGCCCTCTTCGCCTCGGACAACCAGGCGCACGAACGCAGGTGACGACGAGACCACGTCAAACGACAGGCCCTCGTCGCGCAGGCGTTCCTTGAACCGTTCGGCAGCCGCAGACACTTCCTCCTGGATGGGCACAAAGAAGTCCAGATCCTGCGTTTCGCGCGTGATCTCACCCTTGAAGACCAGCGCGGCGCCTCCTCCGAGGGCAAAGTGGCGAGCCTCGGGCATGCTGAGAAAGAGCCGAGCAATCCTCGTCTGAAAGGGCGAGAGCATGGCTTATGCCCGCCAGTTCGTGCGCCGCAGCGCGATGCCTCGTTTGAGCAGGAAGTAGTCAGCCCAGGCTGCCCGGACGTGGTCGGGCAGTACCAGCTCGTCCCATAGCGTGAGGAGCTTGTCCGGATCGATGAACTGGCGGACATCCCGGGCGCGGCCCTCACGGAGGACGATCTCATACACACGCCGCAGTTCTGCGGGATCGGACAGGTCGTATTCTCGAGGGCCGCTCCACTTCAGGTGTAGCGGCAACACAACGCGCTGCGCCATGGAAGTCCCTTACTCTTTCGTTTGGCACCAAGATGGGGCACTTCGAGTCTAGTCGCGGGCCACGAGGCCCGTCAACCGGTAGCCGGGGTCGCTAAGCGCCGGGTGCGTTGCCTGGGCCATAGGCAGCGGGTGAAGAGCTGGCCGGCGCAATGGACGGCGCGAGCTTGGCAACGTACGACCTCCGCTGGGCCTGACAGCTACGAGGCAAGGCAAATGCCTGGCTACCGCAAAACCGTATGCTTGACAGCGGGCGAGCGCCAGGGTATCCTGAAAACGCATGCAGTTGGGAACGTTCCCAACCTACCGGGGTGTTGCGACTGTCTACGCTTACTGATGTCGCCAAAGCTTGTGGCGTTTCAAAATCGACGGTCTCCCGGGTGCTCAACAACGACCCTCACGTGCGGCCGGGCACTCGCGAACGGGTCTTGCGGGCCGTGGATCGGCTTCAATACGTTCCTCACGCAACCGCCCGCCGGTTAAAGTTGGGGCGCACCAACACCATCGGAGTCTTCATACCCGACGTCACCTCTCCGTTTTACGCAGAAATCCTGCGAGGCGTAAATGACGGGTTGGCGGGCACCGCTTACGACCTGCTTCTGTACACCCCTCGACGGGCCGAATCCCCCCGGGTCGGAGTGCTCGGGCCAGACCGGGTGGACGGTCTTATCCTCCTGACGCCGACCTTCGGGGACACTTACCGCCGAACGCTTGCCTCCAAGGGGCTCCCTGTTGTGTGGGTGGATCACCGCAACGACGATCCCCTCGGACCGTCCGTGACGTTTGACAACCGCCTGGGCGGCTATATGGCCACTCGCTATCTCATCGACCTGGGGCATCGATCCATCGGATACATCACGGGGGTCATGGAGATCCCCTCGTCCCAGCAGCGTCTACGGGGGTACAGGGAGGCCCTGCACGAGGCCGGGACCAAGGTGAAACCGTCGATGATCCAGCCGGGCGACTATACGCGTCTGGGAGGCTTCCGGGCCGTGGAGAAGTGGATTCGCGCCGGCACCCTTCCCACCGCGATCTTTGCCTCCAACGACCTGATGGCGCATGGAGCCATGGATGCGCTGCGCCAACACGGTGTCCGAGTGCCGGAGGACGTCTCGGTGATAGGCTTTGACGACATCCCGCTGGCCGCCCTGCTGCATCCGCCCCTGACTACGGTGAGCCAGAGCATGCGCGAGATGGGGCTTCGGGCGGCCGAGCTGCTCCTTCGCCAGCTCTCGGGCGAGGCCAGACCGGACGATAACGAGCGCGTCGTGATCGACCCGGTCCTGGTAGTCCGTTCCTCATGCGCGCAGCCCCGGGCAGAGGCTATCCCGGCGCCCCTCCGGGGCAAGGGGGTGAAAGGGGAAAGCGAACCGAGATTGCGCAGCGGCCACCTGGTGAGGCGTGGGGAAGCCGTTCCGCGACGGGCGCGAACAGGCGCCCCTGAAGAGGAGGTCGGCTCGACAGATGAGACGGCGTCTGCTGCTCGTTAGCGTACTGTTAGCGATGCTGGCGCTCCTGGCCGGTATGGCCGGGGCGCAGCAGGCGGTCAAGTACGGCGGCATGCTCCGTACCGTCCAGCCGTGGGGCACCATGGTCAACAACGGCAACCCGTTCCTGCCCCCTGGCCAGAACATGCCTTCAACTCTCTCCGCCATCTACGAGGCGCTGTTCTACATCAATCCGACAAGCGGCAGGGAAACGCCCCTACTCGGGGTCTCGTACCGGTGGAGTCCTGATGCCCGGAAGCTCACGGTCCAAACGCGCCAGGGCGTTACGTGGAGCGATGGCAAGCCGTTCAGCGCCCGGGACGTTGCGTTCACGTTCAACTACATCAAGAAGCATCCCGTCACGGATCTGACCGGCATCTGGGCAGGCGGCCTGGAGTCGGTCGTGGCAACCGACGACCGCACCGTGGTCTTCACGTTTTCGCGCCCCAATACCCCGCTTTTCTACTACATCGCATCCCTGCCCATCGTCCCTGAGCACATCTGGTCAAGCGTGGAAGACCCTGTGGCGTTCACCAACCAGCAGCCGGTGGGAACCGGCCCGTTCGTGGTGAAGAGCTTCACGCCGCAGTCCATGACCGTGGTTCGAAACCCCAACTACTGGATGAAGGGTCGCCCCTACATCGACGGTATCACCTTCCAGGCGGTCGACTCCAACACGACGGTGCTCCTCATGATGCTGCGGGAAGAGGCGGACTTCACGTACGCCTTCCTGCCCGATCCGGCAAAGTCGTTCGCGGCCCGCAACCCGGCGGTTCACAAGTTCTGGTGGCCGGTCACCAATACCAACATTCTCTACGTCAACACCGCCAAGGCGCCGTTCGACAGCGCAGCGTTGCGGCGCGCGATGGCGATGGCCATCGACAAGAAGGCTCTGTCGGAGAAAGCGTACTACAGCGTCGCGGACCCGGCGAATCCCACCGGCATCGTGCCGGCGCAGCTTGACGAGTGGCTTGACCCGTCGCTCAAGAGCCGTTACTACCCCTATGACCCGTCCGCGGCCCGTACGCTACTCGCCCAGGCGGGCTTCAAGTGGAACGCTGCCGGCGACCTCCTGGCGCCGGACGGAAGCAAGCTCCCCACGTTCAAGATCCTAGTGGGTGCCGGGTGGACGGACTTCATCACGATGGCTCAGATCATCTCGCAGAACCTGGAGAAGCTCGGAATCCACACGGTCATCGACCAGCAGCCGTGGAACAGCTACATCACGAGCCTCATGAGCGGCACCTACGACACAGCGATCTCCTGGGGAACCGGCAGCGGCCCAACACCGTACTACCTGTATTACCAGGAGTTCAGCCCCGAGTTCTCGGCCGAGAAGATAGGGGAGACGGCCCAGTCCAACTGGGCGCGCTTCGTGCGGCCCGAGATCACGGAGGCGTTGAAGCGGTTCCGGGAGAGCAGCGACCGCGCGGTTCAACGCGAAGCCATCAATGCCATCGCCCGCGTCGTCCTGGACGAAGTGCCCTTCATCCCGCTGACGAACCGCACCAACTTCCTCGACTATAACGAGTCGCGCTTCGTCGGGTGGCCGTCGGCCGAAAACCCGTACAACGCCGGAGAGGCGTCAGACCAGCTTGGCGCTTTGCCGATGTACGTCAATCTGCACCTGAAGTGATGGGCCGGGCGGGAGCCCTTCTTGGCCGCTGAGCCGGGGCTCCCGCCCT
>JBFMCJ010000046.1 GCA_040754675.1 Bacillota bacterium | reverse complement strand
AGAGCCGACCGCCGGACCGAGCTGACGGATGCGGCGCTGGACGGCCCGGGCCATGCGTTCGGCCTCCTGAAGCGTCTGCTCGGCCCGCCGAGCCACTTCGGCGGTGAGGCGGTCTACCTCGGCTTGGGCCTTCTCCCCGCCCCGGCGAAGCGCCTGGCTGATGCGGCGCAGCCGGCGGCGGACCGAGCGCATGCGGTTCCGAACCGAAAGGCGTACCCCGATGTCGGCTTGCTTGGCCCGGCGCATCAGCCGCGTCAGCACCCGCACCCCGTCGGCCAGCAGGCCCGCGTCGGTGGGGTGGTGGATGTTCGCTTCCACCACCGTGGTGTCCACCCGGATCCGCTGGCCGTGGCGCTTCATCAGCCGCGCCTCGACCAGCTGAGCCATCAGGGCGTCGTTGAGTTGCTCGATGACTTCCGGACCCAGCCGGTGGGTCAGCTTGATGAGGGTGGTGGCGTCAGGCACCTTGTCGGTGAGGCGCAACCGGCAGAAGCTCCGCCAGACCAGGCTATCGGCCACTTCCTTGACCAGCGCTTCGAAGCCCAGCCGGTAGCGGCGCTTCAGGTACATCATGCGCAGGTACGTCTCCAGGGGAATGGTGGGCCGACCCCGCCGAGCCGTGAGCTTGCGCCGGATAGGCTCCAGGAAGCGCTCGTCGTCCAGCAGCCGGTCGATGATGGCCAGCTCCTTGGGCAGCTCGAAGAGCTGCGGGTCGATGAGGCTTTCGAACAGGTCGGCCTTGAAAGCCACGTTGCGCTCCCGACGCACGATGCCATGCCCCCTAGGGCCGATTTTAGCATCATTCGGTCTCGGGGAGGAGAGGGGTGAGCCCGTCACGACGGGCTTTGCTGGACGAGTTTATCAGGGGCAACTAGTTAGAGGTCCCCCTCCACGTACCGCATGTGCCAGCCCTCGCGCTCCCACCAGAACAAGAACTTCTCCTGCCGGTACAGCCCCCGGGTCCCCCCGATCACCTCGACGATGACCGGAAAGCGCCCGTCGTTGCGCACTGAGACACTGCGGATGTCGATGTCCACGCCCGGGGAGGCGTACCGCTCCCGCACATAGTTCAACGCCATCGGCTTGAAGGCGGGCTCCAGGGCCACCCGCAGGTTGTCCTGAAACGATCGCGCCTGTTCCAGGAGATTCCGCAGTTCCTCCGGATACGCTCGCCGCCTGTCCTCCGAAACGGCCTGCCACACAAACCCTGCCAGGACGGCAGCCAGGAGCGCCACCGGCGCGACCTGGCGCAGGAGTCGCCCGAGTTCCATTTGCGTCAAAACCCTCCCCTGCAACCTTATGCAACCCTGTGCTGTTAACCATCCCATGAGGCACCAGTTTGGAACTGGCCCTCCAACTGCCCCACAAATGCACTAAAGGCCACCATGACGCCGTATCGAATTCCTCAACATCCAGAACTCGCACAAAGGAGGAGTTCAATGCAGCGTTGGTCAGCCGTAGCAGCGTTGGCATTAACTGTCATTGTCGGCGTCTCCGGCTCAATGGCCGCGGCCACCGCAGCTCCGTCCAACGTCCCTTACGTGGTCTACGGGTACTACCCCGTTGATTACCCCGGTGACACGGCTGCTTTTGAATCGCTTTCGAAGGTTGACCGGGTGGACACCGTCGGTGCGTTCCTTTTCCAATTTGACGAACAGGGAAACGTTACCGGGCAGTCCGACCCCAAATTGATGGAACTCGCTCGATCCCGGGGCCTCAAGGTCGAGGCGGTGATTCACAACTACCGGGGCGGGTTTGACCGCGGGATCGCCACGTCAATTCTCACCAACCCGGCCGTTCAAGCCCGCGCCATTGACCAGATCGAAAACCTCCTGGCGCGCGAGGGCTATCACGGGGTCCAGATCGACCTGGAAAACGTCGATCCGCAGCACCGCGCTCAGTTGAGCCAGTTCGTCCAGCGCCTTTCAGAGCGCCTGAAGCCCCAGGGCCGGACCGTCAGCATCGCCGTGCCTGCCAAGACCTGGGATGACCCCAACAACGGGTGGAGCGGCGCGTTCGACTACCAGGCGCTGGGACAAGCCGTCGACGAGATCGCGCTGATGACTTACGACGAACACTGGATCACGTCCGAAGCAGGCCCCATCGCTTCGCTCCCGTGGGTACAGCGCGTGGTCGAGTACGCCGCCCGCACCGTCCCCGAGGAGAAGCTACTGCTCGGCATCGCCGGCTATGGCTACGACTGGCCGAAGTCGGGCGGCATGGCGACCATGATCAAGGCACGCGACGCCGCGCAGCTCGCGCAGTCGAAGGGAGCTACCATCCTCTGGGACAGCGTGGCCCAGGCGCCGTACTTCCAGTACACCGAGAACGGGCAGCCCCGGGTCGTCTACTTCGAGAACGCGGAGAGCACTCGCCAGAAGCTCAATCTGGTCACGCAAAACCAGCTCGGCGGCGTGGCGCTCTGGAGGTTGGGCTTCGAGGATCCCGCCATCTGGAACGTGGTGGCGGAACTGCTGGGGGAGGGGCGAACGCCTCCGGCAACGCAGCCCCCGGGCACCGAGCCTCCTGGGCAGGAACCCCCCGGTACTGAGCCCCCGGGCAACGAGCCGCCGGGCACTGAGCCGCCTGGCCAGCAACCACCGGGCACACAGCCTCCGGCATCGGGTGGGTATGTTGTGCAATGGGGCGACACCCTGTGGCTCATCGCACGGCGCCACGGCATCACCCTGGAGGCCCTGATGGCCGCCAACCCCGGCGTGAACCCCTGGTGGCTCATGCCCGGCCAGCGCCTGACCATCCCGGGCAGCGGGGCCCCCAACCCGCCGGGCGGGACGCCGCCTACCGGAAACACGTACGTGGTGCAGCCGGGCGACAGCCTGTGGTTGATCGCGCAGCGCCACGGTATCAGCCTGGAGGCGCTCATGGCCGCCAACCCCGGCGTGAACCCCTGGTGGCTCATGCCCGGCCAGCGCCTGACCATCCCCCGGGCCCGGATCCCCACGCCGCCCGGCGGGTCGACGCCGACTCGAACGTACGTGGTGCAGCCGGGCGATACGTTCTATCTCATCGGCCAGCGCCTCGGCATCAGCTGGGAGTCCATCGTCGCCGCCAATCCGGGGGCCAACGCCTGGTCGCTGATGCCCGGGCAACTCATCGCTCTGCCGTAGCTCTGACACCGGCACGGGCAGTTCCGCCGATCAGGAGCGGGTGCCGGCTCACGGCCCCGCTCCTCCCTCCCCCGCGAGATGAAATTGGGTTCTGAGCTTTGGGCACTCTAAGCGATGTGACCGGCCCCGGCACGAAGGCCACGGGCCATAGTGTGCGTCAGGGGGCGAACGAGGAGCACCGTGCCCAATGCGTTCACGTGGGTTTTCTCTCGCGTCCTGGGCAAGCGCGAAGCCATCACCGCCAAAACGGCCGGACGCCCGCCCGGGCGCAGGGAGATGCCAGCACCGGCGAGACGGTCCGGGGCTCCCGCCCGAGAGTCCGAGCCACCCGTCGTAAGGGCCATCCGGAGCCGGCTGGGCAGTCCGACCGACCTGGTAGTTCGCCGGGTTAGGGCCACGGGACGAAGGGCGAGGAGAGGCCAGGTCTACTGGGTCGTCTTCCTCGAAAGCCTCGCAGACCGGCAGCTCATTTCCGAGGGAATCCTCCAGGTGCTCGGCACTCGACCGGACTTCGAAGAGCAGAACGCGGCGGGCGATGTGGCGCCACTGCTGGTCCCGGAGATAGTCGCCACGCGCAGCGTGGACCGGGCCATGCAGAAGCTCCTGGATGGCTGGGTAGCGGTCTTCCCACCGGGAACGAACGTGATCTGGCTGGCCGATGCCTCGGGGCGTCCGAGTCGAGCAGTAGAAGAGCCTCAAGCGGAGACCGGGGTGCGGGTTCCCCGGGAGGGCTTTACTGAACTCCTGGACACCAACGTGGGCCTCCTTCGCGCCCGTATCCGCCACCCGGGTCTCCGAATCGAGGAGCGCCGGGTAGGCGCCCGCACGGGAACACGAGTCATTCTGGCTTATGTCGTCGATCTCATTGACCCCGATTTCCTGGAGACCGTGCGCACCCGGACGCGCCGGGTCCGGATCGACGGCATAGTGGAGTCGGGCTACGTCGAGGAATTCATCGAGGATTCGCCTTACTCACCGTTCCCGCAGACCCTGCGTACCGAGCGTCCGGACGTGGTGGCGGCGAACTTGCTGGAGGGTCGCTTCGCCATCCTGACGGACGGAACGCCCTTTGCCCTGGTGGGGCCCGTTGTGCTGATTCAATTGCTCACTGTGGCGGAAGATTACTACGAAAGGTTCGCGGTCGGCTCGCTCCTGCGGTCCCTCCGTCTGGCCGCTTTTACCGTGTCCATCATTCTCCCGGGCCTGTATGTCGCCATCAGCACCTACCACTACGAGTTGGTGCCCACGTCGCTGCTGCTTTCCATCGCGTCGGCGAGGGAGGCCGTACCGTTCCCGACCCTCGTCGAGGTTCTCCTCATGGAGTTTCAGCTGGAGGTGCTGAGGGAGGCCGGGGTTCGCCTGCCCCGGGGCGTTGGGCCGGCCGTCAGTATCGTCGGCGCGCTGGTGCTCGGGCAGGCTGCCATCAGCGCCAGTTTGGTCAGCCCGGCCACGGTGATCGTGGTGGCCATGACGGCCATCTCTTCTTTCGCCACCCCCGTCTTCAGCATCGCGATCACGGCCCGGATGATACGGTTCCTCTTCACACTCGGAGGCGCCGCGCTGGGCCTGTTCGGGGTGCAGGCAGCTGGGGTCGTTCTCCTGATTCACTTGTGCGCCTTGCGGTCCTTCGGTATCCCGTATCTCGCCCCGCTGGCCCCGCTGCAGCTTTCGGACTGGAAAGACTTCGTCATTCGCATGCCGTGGTGGGCGATGACCCGACGGCCCCGCTTCGTGCTGCCGAAGGACTCGCGCCGCGTCGATCCGGGGGTGGGCCCGGCTTGATGGGGAGCGCGCGGTCGCCATCCTCGCCGAGAGGCCGGCCCGGGGGACCCGCAGGCCCCCGGCTGGGTGAGGCGCGCCTGCTCGGCAATCGGCTGCCGAATTCCCAGATATTCTGGCTGGCGTTCGGATCCAGGCTGACGATCTCCGTTGCCCTCCTGCCGGTCCTCACGCTGAGCCGGGCGGGACGGGACGCCTGGCTCGCCAGCTTGATGGGCTTCATACCGAGCGCGGCGATCGCCTGGCTCGTCTCGTATGCCGCCGAGCGCTTTGCAGGTGAGGGAATCGCGGGACAGGCACGCCGGGCTCTTGGACGGATTGGCGGGAGTTTGGTCGTCGCGGTCTTCCTGTGGTCGTATCTTCACCTGGCCGCTGTCCTCCTCCGGGAATACGCAGAAGCCATTGTCACCATAATCCTCCCCACCACCCCCGTAGCGGCTGTCCTCATCGTGGTCGGGCTGCTGGTGGCCATTGCCGCCGAACAGGACACGCCGACGCTCGGACGGATGGCGAGCCTCGTCGGCCCGTTCATGGTGCTGTCCATCCTGCTCATTGCGCTTCTGGTAACCCCTGAACTGGAGATGGCCCGGCTGAGACCTGTGCTGACATCGGGCGCCAGGGGCCTTCTGAGCGGGGTTCTGGTCAGCAGCGTATGGCACACGACGGTCTTCTGGTTTCCCGCGCTGGCCCCCTCTGTGCTGGACATGCGATCGGGCCGCCGAACCCTGTTGGTCGCCGTCGCCTCCGGTTCCGTCTCGGTATCCTTCATCTCTGCCCTGGCAGTCAGCGCGCTCACCGGCGATCTCGCGGTGAAATCCAGCTTTCCTCTCTTCATGGTGGCGCGGCTTGTGTCCCTCGGGGAGCTTGTGCAGAGGATCGACGGGGTGGCGGTGGGCGCATGGGGGTTCGGGCTGATCATGACGGCCTCCCTCGTGCTTCACAGCGCCGCCGTTGCCCTCGCCGACCTGACAGGGCTCCCTGATCACCGGCGCATTGTAAAGCCCCTGACGCTCCTTGGGGTGGTGCTCGCCATGATGACGGCCCGCGATGTCATCGAGCTGCGGCAATTCGCCGACGCGCGGGTGCTGGTTCCCTACGTTGCCGCGCACGTATGGCTTCCGACCCTCATTCTCGCGGCGGCGGCTCGATTGCGTGCTGGGAGAACTGCCGGCCTCCGCTGAGGGCCGCGCGGCCCGCGCCTCCACCCGGACGCGTGCAGCCCTTGCTCGCGGGGTGCTCGCCGTTGTCCTCTGGACCGCTTCGGCGCTTGCCGCGGTGGGCTGCTGGGATCGCCACGAACTGCCCACACTGGCTCTCGCCACGGCGGTCGCCTTCGACGAACCCCCCGGCGCGCAGGGCGTGTTGATGACGATGCAGGTCGCGATACCGTCCCGGATCGCCGGGGCCGGAGGAGGCGTGGGAGCAGGGGGCGGGGCCGGCGGCGGGACCGCACCCGGCATGCCCTTCGCCCGGACGGCATCCGGGCCTCAGGGCCCCACGACCTGGGTCGTTGGGGCACCGGGCCGGACGGTGGCCGAGGCCCTGGAACGCATCACCCTGTTCAGCTCTCGCCTGCCTGCCCTGGCACACCTGCGGGTGATCGTACTGGGGGAGGAGCTCGCGCGGTCGGGCGTTGGTACGCTGTTGGACGCGCTTGCCCGGGAACGGGATTTCCGGCGTACCGCGTGGGTGGTGGTGGCAAGAGGGGTTCCCGCATACAGAGTCCTGGAGTTACCGAACCCGCTGTTTGCGTCCGCCGCCGCAGGCATTGCCGGCCAGCAGGAAACCCTGGCGTTTCGCACGGCGCTGGTGCTGCCGCGACGTCTGCACGCTTTCATGGCGGACTACGTCGAACCGGGCGTCGATCCCGTGGTGCCCGCGGTTTCCTTCGCCCACCCGGTTCCGGCCGACCGTGCTCTGACCCCCGGGGGGCAGGCCGAGCCACCGGCCCTGCTCGCCGTCGAAGGTACCGCGGTCTTCCGAAAGGGCCAGTTAGTCGGATGGCTCTCGCCCGAAGAGACCCGGGCCCTCGTGTTGCTCAAGGGCCTCTCCCGTCAGTTCCTGCTGGTCACCGATTGCCCGGGAGTCAAAGGCGCTGTGTCCGTAAACGCCATCCGGTTCACCACGAGGCGCAAGTTGCTGCCTCCCCGGCCCGCCGGCGGGGGGAGCCAGGCGAGCCCGTCTCTACCCCGCTTTGCGGTACGTGTGGTTGTCGAGGGAAACCTCTTCGAGCAGACCTGCCTCCCCCCTCTCGACGCCATGGCACTGCGGCGGGTCGAAGAGAGGCTGGCCGGCAAGCTCGAGGCCGACATCAGGCGCACCCTCGCACGGCTTCACGGCGAACTCCGGGCCGACGCGGCGGGATTCGGGCAGCAGCTTTACCGCGCAGAGCCGGCTCTGTGGAACAAGCTCTCTCCCCACTGGCGCGGTCTTTTGCCCCAGATTGAGGTGGACGTCGAAGTGCAAGTTCGTATCCGCCGAACGGGCCTGATAACCGGCGAAGTTGAGCCCCGGCAGTGATCTCGGTCGCCCTGTTGCTGGCCCTGTTCCTCGTCGCCATGGCCGCTTGGGACCTGTGGCGGCCTATCCGAGACCGGCAGTGGCGCGTCATTGTGGTCTACGGCGTGCTCTGGCTGGTCGGTTCGACCCTGGCGATCGCAGAGGCAAGCGGGGTGGAGTTGCCGAGTATCAGCCGTTTCTTGATCCGCGTGACCAGGCCGCTCAGCCGCTGGGTTCCGTGACCCCCTGGCAGAAAACCGCGCCAGGAGCCGCCGGGGGTGCGGCAGAACCCTCTGACCCGGCTCAACTTGCTGCCGGGGGGCATCTCTATCCGTGGCGGCCAACACGTTCGAGGCCTGGATGGTGGCGAACCTCGACTGGCTTTCTGGCTGGCCCCGGGAGGCGGCCATCAGCGGGGCCCTGGTGGCGCTGGCGTTTGGCGCGGCCCACGTCGCCCGTCTGGTGTGGCACCGGGTGCTCCTGCCCGTCGCCCGCCGGACGCCCACCCCTCTGGACACCACGTTGCTGACGGCCGCCGAGCGACCCATGACCCGGGCGGTCACGCTGCTGATCCTGTATGCAGCGGCCAGGAGGCTGGCCGAGCTTCCGCCGCTGTCGGGGAGCCTGTCGGGCCGGATCCTCGACGGCACCTTCTACGCGCTGGTAGTGGCGGCGGTCACCCGCCTCGCGGTGGCCGCGGCTGACGGCCTCAGCCGCTGGTACCTCGCCGACGTGGCGAGCCGCACGGCCTCGGCCCTGGATGAGCACTTCGTGCCCGTCATCGGCAAGCTGGTGGCGGTGACCGCCTACTTCATCGCGGCCACGGTCGTGCTCGACCACGTGGGCGTGAACGTGACGGCGCTGGTCACCACGGCGGGCGTGGCCTCCCTGGCGCTGGCGCTGGCGGCGCAGGAGACGCTCTCCAACATGTTCGCCGGCTTCACCATCATGCTGGACCGCTCGTACCGGGTGGGGGACCGCATCCAACTGCCCGATGGAACCACCGGCGACGTTCAGGAGATCGGGCTGCGGGCGACCAAGATCCTTTCCTTCGACAATGAACTCATCATCGTTCCCAACAAGGAGATGGCCTCCTCCCGCATCCTCAACCAGAACTATCCCGATTTGCGGGTCAAAGTGCGCGTCCGGGTGGGCGTCGCGTACCACGCCGACCTCGATCACGCAAGGCGGGTCATGCTGGAGGCGTGCCTGAACCACCCGAAAGTGCTCAAGGACCCGGCCCCGGCGGTCTACTTCACCGACTTCGGCGACTCATCGCTGAACTTGCTCGCCATCTGCTGGGTTGCGGATTACAGGGACCGGTTCAGCGTCCTCGACGAGCTCAACGTGGCCGTCAAGAAGCGCTTCGACCAGGAGGGGATCGAGATCCCCTTCCCCCAGCGCGACGTGCACATCCGCACCGCCCCGCAAACCGGCTACACTTTACCGGCGGCCCATCCACCTGCGGCCGCGCCTTTGCCTGCGGGGGGCGATGCCATGCCGCGCCAGAAGATGACCGAGGCGGATATCCAGGCCGCGCTTCAGGGGATACCCGGCTGGGCACGCCAGGGCGACGCCCTGGTGCGCACCTTCGAGTTCGGCAGCTTCCGGGAAGCCATGGCGTTCGTGGGACAGGTGGCGCAACTGGCCGAAGCGGCCAACCACCACCCCGACATCCTCGTTCGCTACCGCAAGGTGACGCTGACCCTCTCCACCCACGACGCCGGCGGCCTGACCCGGCATGACTTCAATCTGGCCGAACGGGTGAGCCGGCTGGCAGGCGTTTAGCCGGCGGCCGCCCGCGCCGCGGAGCGGGAGGCCGAACGGGCCACCGCTCGCACGGCAGCGGCCGCCTTTTCAACGTCCTCGTCGTCCACGTGGCGGTGGGTGACGAAGCGCAGCGTGAACGGCGCCACCGCCAGGACCCACACGTTGTGCTCGCCGGCGAGGCGTTGGACGAATTCCGCCCCGGACAGGCCCGTGCCGGTCACGTCCAGCATGACCATGTTGGTGGTGGGCTGCGGGTTTACCTTGACCCCGGGGATGTCTGCCAGGCTCTCGGCGAGCCGGCGCGCCCGAGCGTGGTCCTCCGCCAGCCGGTCGACCATCGTGCGCAGGGCCACCAGCCCTGCCGCCGCGATGACCCCGGCCTGGCGCATGGTTCCGCCGACCATCTGGCGCCGCCGCCGCGCCTCTTCGATGAAGTCGCGTTTGCCGAGCACCAGGCTCCCGATCGGCGCCGACAGCCCCTTGGAGAGGCAGAACATGAGCGAATCCACCGGCTCCGCGAGCTTTGCCGCGGCCACGCCCAGCGCCACCGCGGCGTTGAAGATCCGGGCGCCGTCCATGTGGACGGGCACCCCGTGCCGGTGGGCAGCCTCGGCAGCCGCCTGCACCTGTTCCACCGTCCAGACTGTGCCGCCGGCGTAGTTGTGCGTGTTCTCCAGGCAGACCAGGGCGGTGCGCGGCGCGAGCACGCCCGGCGTTCGAATGGCGGCCTCGATCTGGTCGGGCCTGAGTATTCCGTCCGGGGTGGGGATGGTTCGCACCATGGCACCGACCACCCCGCCGAGGCTGCCCGCTTCGGCCATGACCACGTGCGCCCGGTGCTCGGCCACCACCTCTTCGCCCCGGCGCACCCACGAAAGCACGGAGACCAGATTGGCCATGGTGCCGCTCGGCACCAGCATGGCCGCCTCCTTGCCCAGCATGGCTGCCGCCGCGGCCTCGAGTTCGTTCACCGTCGGGTCATCGCCCCGGGCGCTGTCGCCCACCTCGGCCTCATACATCGCCCGGCGCATGGCCTCGGTCGGCTCCGTGACGGTGTCGCTGCGGAAGTCCACTCGCCCTTTCAGCATACGAGTCACCTCACACCCTGGGCAGCACGATGCCGCGCTGATCCTGATACTTGCCCTGCCGGGTGGAGTAGGTCACCATGGGGTGCTCACCCCGGAAGAACAGCATCTGGGCGATCCCCTCGCCCGCGTAAATGCGGGCAGGCAGCGGCGTGGTATTGCTGATCTCGATGGTCAGATACCCCCGCCACCCCGGCTCGGCGGGCGTGATGTTGACGATGATGCCGCACCGGGCATAGGTGGACTTGCCCAGGGTCACGCACACCACGTCCTCGGGGATGCGGAAGTACTCCACCGACCGGCCCAGGGCGAACGAGTTGGGCGGGATGATGCACACGTCGCCCTCGAAGTCCACGAACGCCCTTGGGTCGAAGTTCTTGGGGTCTACGACGGAGCTGTTGACGTTGGTGAAGATCTTGAACTCCTTGGCCACGCGCAGGTCGTAGCCGAAGCTCGAGAGCCCGTACGAGATGACCCGCCGCTCGTCCGGCGTGCCGGCCGCGACCACGCGAACCTGCTCCACCTCGAACGGCTCGATCATGCCGGCCTCCCGCGCCAGGCGGGCAATCTCCCGGTCGTTGAGAATCAACGCTTCTCGCCACCCCCGATGCCGGACCTCGTCCACCGTACGGAGGTGCCATCTTCCGCGGCCGGGCCGGCGCCTCCTTCCGGGGCAGGGATGTACGCTTCCAGGGGGAATCCACCAGCCGTGCCGGTAAAGGGTGGTTGTTAGAGAATTGAAGCTGATCATCGCCGTGGTGGACGACAGCGACAGCCGTCCGCTCATCGACGCGCTAAACCGCGTCCGTATCGGGGTGACGCGCCTCGCCAGCACGGGCGGCTTTCTGCTGGAAGGGAATACCACCCTGATGGTAGGGGTGGAAGACCACCAGGTGGATCAGGTGATCGGGCTCATCCGCTCCACCTGCGTGCGGCGGCAGCGCCTGATCCCCCAGCCGGTCGCCGAGATCCCCGGTGGCACCCCCCCGATGCCCATCGAGGTGGAGGTCGGGGGCGCCATCGTCTGGGTGCTCACCATTGAACACATGGAGCGGATCTGACGCCGCGGCGGGCCGGGGCGGACTTCACGAGTAGAACTGCACTTCGTACACCGAGCCGTCCTCGTCCAGCGCCCAGGTCGCGACCGTTCCTTCCTCGGCACCAGCTCTTGCCGGCTCACTCTCGTCCCCTTGGGCCGTCACCGAAAAACGCGCCCCGCACGGGCAGCGCCCACCGTCTTCGACATCCAACGGACGAACCACGTGCCGCCGCCCGCAATGCGGGCACTGAAAGCAGGGCATAGGCCGATCGCCCCCGACCACCCATAGGGTGCCCCGTTACCGCCGGGGTGCGATCAGGAAGCCGCCGGTATCCTGCCCACCAGCAGCAGCGCAAGCGTCAGCGCGTTGGCCCCGACGTGAGCCCCGATGGCCGCCGCCAGCCTCCGCCTGCGTTCGTACCAGAGCGCGAGCAGCACCCCCACCACCCACAGCGCTGGGAGGTGCACCACGTAGGCGTGCAGCCCGGCGAACGCCAGCGCCGACACCGCAGCCCCCGGAAATGGCTTCATGCCGCCGGGGCCACGCAAGAGCCCGTAGAGGTAGCCCCTGAAGAACAGTTCCTCGCTGACCGGCGCCAGCAGCACGAGCAACACCACCAGGCTGAAGAACCGGATGCCCTCCGCTTGCAGCACCAGGGCGTTGAGCGACTGCTGTTCCTCGACGCCAAGGCGACGGACGACCTCGCCCCACCCCGCTGCCTGAGCACCGGCCCCAACCAGGGCGTTGACGGCCGCCTGGGCCCCCACCAGCACCACGCCGAAGGGAACTCCCGCAAGACCTGCACGAACCCACCGCCATGCGGCGGCCGTGCCCGGTGGGGGCGCGCCCTTGCCCCCTCCTTCTGGGTCCCCCCTCGCTGGATCCCCCCTTGCTAGCCTGCGCCAGCCGGCGTAGCCGACGACCCCCACGGTGCCCTGAAGCAGCCAAGCCGACGCAAGCTGGGCGTCCCGGCGGGATAGGCCGGCCAGCTCCGCGGCCGCGCCCCCCAGGCCGGCCGATGTGACAAAGACCAGGGCCACCGAGATGAGGGCCCGGCGAAGTTCCCGCCGTGCGCTCAGGGGGTCCAGTAGTTGGGCGCCTCCCGGGTGATCTGGACATCATGGGGGTGGCTCTCCCTGACCCCGGCCTGCGTGACCCGCACGAACCGCCCGCGGCGCCTCAGTTCCGCCAGGTTTCGCGCGCCGCAGTACCCCATGCCGGCGCGCACCCCGCCAACGAGCTGGTAGACCATGTCGGCCACCGGCCCCCGGAACGGCACACGCCCCTCGATCCCCTCGGGCACCGGTTTGGCATCCGGCTCGTAGCCGTACCGCTCGGCCGAACCGGCGCGCATGGCCGATAGCGACCCCATGCCCCGGTAGACCTTGAAGCTGCGGCCCTGGTAGATCTCGACCTCACCGGGGCTCTCCTCCGTGCCCGCAAAGAGGCTGCCGATCATGACCGAGTCGGCCCCTGCGGCCAGGGCCTTGGTGATGTCGCCGGAGTACCGGATGCCGCCGTCGGCGATGAGCGGCACGCCGTGCCGCGACGCCTCCTGGAAGCACTCCCACACGGCGGTGAGCTGCGGCACCCCCACGCCCGTCACCACCCGGGTAGTGCAGATGGTACCCGGGCCGATGCCGACCTTCACGGCGTCGGCACCCGCCTGGGCGAGCACCCGCACCGCTTCCCGCGTCGCCACATTGCCGGCCACCACGTCCACCCGGTCTCCGAACTCCGACTTGAGGCGCTGGCACGTCTCGATGACGCGGCGGGAGTGGCCGTGAGAGGAGTCGATGACGAGGGCGTCCACGCCGGCACCGACCAGGGCCGCTGCCCGTTCCATGACCTCCGGGCCCACGCCGACGGCGGCGGCGACCCGGAGCCTCCCCTTGGCGTCTTTGGCTGCGTTGGGGTACTTGCGCGCCTTTTCAATGTCCTTGATCGTAATGAGGCCCTTCAGCCGGAACTGCGCGTCCACCAGCGGCAGCTTTTCGATGCGGTGGCGGTGCAGAATCCTCTTGGCCTCTTCCAGACTGGTGCCGACGGGGGCCGTCACCAGGTTCTCCCGGGTCATCACCCGGCCGATGGGCTGGTCCAGATCCTCCTCGAACTTGAGGTCCCGGTTGGTGATGATACCCACCAGCCGGCCCTCCGGGTCAGTAATCGGCACTCCCGATATGCGGTAGCGTGCCATCACCGCCAGGGCGTCCCGCAACGTGTGCTCCGGGGAGAGGTAGATGGGATCCACGATGATGCCGCTCTCCGAACGCTTGACCTTGTCCACCTCACCGGCCTGCGCCTCGATGGTGAGGTTCTTGTGGATGACGCCGATGCCACCCTCGCGGGCGATGGCGATGGCAAGGCGCGCTTCCGTCACGGTATCCATCGCCGCGCTGACCAGGGGGATGTTGAGGGGAATGCGCCGTGAAAAGCGGGTGCTCACGTCCACCTCCTTCGGCAGCACATTGGATTCGCCCGGAAGGAGAAGCACGTCATCGAACGTGAGCGCCTCGCCCAGGAACTTCTCCCGGTCGGCCGGCGCAAGATCTTCCAGCCCGGCCACCATCCGCGACAACCTCCCGTCCTCGATGAGACCCGTCAGCCGGGCGGCCACGTCTGGACCGGCAAACGCAGGTCGTGCAAGACGAGCCCGCTCGTGAGCTTCGGGTAAAAGTACGTCGATTTCTCGGGCATTTTCTTACCGGCAAGCGCAACCTCCTGCACCTCCGAAAGTTCCACCGGAGCGAGCAGGATGGCCGCGGCGGCGTCCCCTTCGTCCACCGCCCTGGCCGCTTCGCGCGGGTAGGACGTGTAGCGTACCCACCGCCCGGCCGTCCCTCCAGGTGAAGCGCCCTGCGCATCAACGGCCGGCTGCCATCCGTGGAGGGCGCCCCTGTGCAGGATGCTGATGTCGCCGGCGGCCCCCGGGGGATCGCCGCGGGGCTGGCTGCCGCGGCGGCTCGCCTTGGCCGGCACGGCGAGCCACTCCACCTGCCCGGTACGCCACCAGACCCCCAGGACGGTGCGGTTGAGCGCCTTTCGCAGGCCTGCCACGGCTTCGGCGGCCAGAAGGGCGTCATGCTCGCCCCTTCGGCACAGGTCCCGCAGCGGCGGGGGCAGCTCCGGTTCGCTCAAGGGGATGAAGTGCTCGTAGAGAGAGAAGCGTAACGCCTCGCGGACCTCCCGGCCGGCGGGCCCCACGATCCGGTGGACCGGCAGGATGCTGAGGCCTCCGCCTTCCAGCGGGACCATTCCGGCCAGGGCGAACGGCTCTGCGGCGGACCCGTCCGGCCGCAGCTCACCTGCCCTGGCCCGCTCTTCCACGTAGTCGCCGGCCGCCTCGTAGCGGTGGTGCCCATCGGCGATGATGGCAGGGCTGCGGTCGAGGTCCGATGCCAGCGCGTCCAAGACCGACCTGCCCTGCTCCGAGCCGGCCGGGTGCACCCACAGCGCGATCTCGCCGCCCGCGGGCGCCTCCGCCTGCGTGGCGGGCTCGCCGGAGGCTGCCTGCTCCAGCGCC
>JBFMCJ010000045.1 GCA_040754675.1 Bacillota bacterium | reverse complement strand
GAGGAAGCCACGAAAGGGTGGTGAACGCCTCGGCCCGCTCCTCCACCGTGCGCGCCCGCCGGTCCTCCATGAGAGCGTCAGCCCCTCCCCGCTGCCAGGTGCGCACTGCAGCCAGCGCGTCAGTACGCCCAGGCCCTATCCCGCACCTGCTTGTTCGCGGTTATAGTTCTTCTCGTTTGTAGCATACACCCGTGCGGCCCCCGCGGCCTCCGCTCCCGGGCGCTCCGGAAAGTGGTAGACTGCGTAGGTGGCGCAACGCGAGAGAGAACAGGGGGTGTCGGCGCCCTGCCATCCCTGCCCAAAGAGGGCGTTCGCCCGGTCTTCATCGGCATCGCCGGCGGCACGGGGTCGGGCAAGACCACCGTGGCGCAGGCCATTTTGCAGCGGGTGCCCCGAGCGAGGGCGACGCTTCTCGAACAGGACTCGTACTACAGGGATCAGAGCCACCTGACGCTCGAACAGCGCCGGCGCGTCAACTACGACCATCCGTCGGCGTTCGACACGGAGCTGCTGGTCGACCACCTGGACCGGCTGGCGAGGGGCGAGAGCATCGAAAAGCCGGTCTACGATTTCGCCACGTACATTCGGACGGCGCTGACGGTGCGGGTCGAACCCACCGACATCGTCATCGTCGAGGGCATCCTGGTGCTGGAAGACCCGAGGGTGCGCCAGAGGCTGGACATCAAGCTGTTCGTGGACACCGACGCCGACGTCCGGGTGCTCCGCCGGCTGATGCGGGACATCAAGGAACGAGGCCGCACCCTCGAGTCGGTGGTAGAGCAGTACCTCGAGACCGTACGCCCGATGCACCTGCAGTTCGTCGAACCCACCAGGCGCTACGCCGACCTGATCATCCCCGAGGGGGGCCTCAACGAGGTCGCCATCGACGTGCTGGCGAGCAAGGTCCGTGCCATCCTCGCGGAGAGGGCGCAGGGCAAGGTATCCACCGTGCTTTCTTGACTTACCATAGGAGCCGTGGCTATCCTATCCCGAGCCCTCCGAGCGAAGGCCGGGTCCCGTGAGGGCCACCCAAGTTGCGTCAGGGAGGAGAGCGATCCGCGGTGGCACACCAGATTACCGCCAGACAGTTTGCGTCCGTCCGTCAACTGGACGGGATCTCCGAGCGTACCATGACCGAGCACTACAAGCTCTACCAGGGGTATGTCAACAAGTACAACGAGATCATGGGCAAGCTGGCCGAACTCTCGGACGCGGACTACCAGGCGGCGAACCAGACCTACAGCCTGATCCGCTCGCTCAAGGTCGACCTCACCTTCGCCGTCGGCGGGGTCAAGAACCACGAGCTGTACTTCGACATCCTGGGTGGGGGCGGCGGAAAGGCATCCGGGGCGCTTCTTGCCCAGATCGAGAAGGACTTCGGAAGCTACGAACGGTGGGCCAAGGATCTGAAGGCCACGGGGATGGCCGCCCGCGGTTGGGCCTGGCTTGCCTGGGACCACGACCGGAAGTACCTCTTCAATTTCATCGGCGACGCGCAGAACACGTTCCCGGTCTGGAATGCCACGCCCATCCTTGCCCTGGATACCTATGAGCACGCCTACTTCATCGATTACGGGGTGAACCGGGGCGCCTACATCGACGCGTTCTTCCGCAACCTGGACTGGGCAAAGGTCGAAGAGCGCTTCGACGCCATCGCCCGATAAGAGACGCCATCCAGCTCGAGATACGCCGCCCCGGGATCCGCCAAACCGCCCTCGGCCAGGACCCGGGGCGGCGCATTGTGTACAAAGCCTCCGGCCGCTGCATATCCTGGCGTAGCCGGCGCTTCCACATGATACCGGCGCTTCCCGCACCGGGCCTGGAAGGATGTTGCCAGCCGGGCGTGGAATGCGCCTCCCAACCTCTGACCCTGACACGGCTCGCGCATTGGCCGCCGGCTCCATGGGCATACTGCCAGGGCGCTACCGGCTTGCCAGCCGGAACCTTCCGTACCGGACTGTGGAGGTACTCGAGACAGCGGTGGGAGAGGACACAACAGGGCCCTCTACGTCGCCGTGGCGGCCCCGGCCGGGCATGGCTGTCGCAGCAGTGGTAGCCGGGTTGATGGTGGGTTTCGTGCTGCTGGGGCCGCGGGTGACGGCCCCCCCAGCCTCCGCTTCGGCTCCTGCGGTGCTTTCCATCCGCTCCCACGAGTATCCTGAATGGGTGCGCCGGGTGGTCGCATCTCCCCCGAGGTCGGGGCAGAAGGGGACGGCGGTGCTGGCCGTTCAGCGGCTGCTCTTGAGCCTGGGCTATGACCTCACGCTGGACGGGGTGTACGGCCCCCGGACGACCAGGGCTCTGCAGCAATTTCAACAGCAAAGCAAGCTGAGCCCTACCGGCCAGGCAAACCGCGCAACCGTCGAGCACCTGGTCAGCGGCACCTGGTGGTACCCGGTGAAGCCGGGCGACACGCTGGGCGGCATCGCCAGCCTGTATGGCACGACCGTGCAAACCTTGCGCTCGCTGAACGGCCTGACCGGAACGACCATCCGGGCGGGGCAGAGATTGCTCGTACCCCGGGCCGGCATTGGCGGGACCATCACCGAGTGGGGCCGTTACCGGGTCCGGCGCGGCGACACGCTGTGGTCCGTGGCGAGGCGCTTCAAGGTCTCCCAGGAGGATCTGCAGCGCGCCAACGCCATCCTGGACCCGCGCAGCCTCACCCCCGGCCAGATGCTCTGGCTGCCGGCGCGCTCGCCGCAGCCCCAGGAAGGCACGCGGCTCAGCTGGCCGGTGACGGGCCCCATCACCTCGGGCTACGGGTGGCGCCACAGCCCCTTTGACCGAAACGAGCAGGAGTTCCACGAGGGGCTCGACATCGCCGTCCCCGTCGGGACGCCCGTGAGGGCCGCGGCCTCGGGCGTGGTCGTGCAGGCGGGGTGGATGGGCGGGTTCGGTTACGGCGTCGTCATTGCCCATGGCGGGGACCTTCAGACGCTGTACGGTCACCTCAAGCGCATCCGGGTGCAGGTGGGCCAGCAGGTAAAGCGCGGCGAGGTGATCGCCTGGTCGGGCTCCACCGGCCGTTCCACGGGGCCGCACCTGGACTTCCGGGTCAAGCAAAACGACCGCCCCGTCAACCCCCTCTCGCTCCTGCCCCCGCGATAAATGTCTTGCGACTGAGAATCATGTTCAACACAAAACCGGGCGCTACGGAGAATTGCTTTCCGAGGTTCATAGTTGACGTGATTAAGTAAGTGGGGTTATACTCCCCCCGGAAATCCGTATGCCCCTTCAATTCGGCCCCATCCGGACGAGGGAGTATATCAGCCGTGGCCGCAGCCGCACTTATCATGCTTCGCGAGGGCATTGAAGCGGCTCTCATCGTCGCGATCCTGCTCGGATACCTTCGCAAGATCGGGCGGGCACGCCATGCCCGCCACGTCTGGGCCGGAGTAACGGCGGCGGTGGCTGCCAGCTTGCTTCTGGCTGCACTCTTCTCCTGGCTTTTCGGCGGCCTGGAGGGGCGCGCCGAGGGGATCTTCGAAGGCGCCGTGATGCTGGCGGCAGTTGCCGTGCTCACCTCCATGATCCTCTGGATGCAGGCGCAGGCCCGCCATCTGAAAGGCCGCCTGGAGCATCAGGTCGAGCACGCGCTGTCGGCCGGCCAGCTCCTGGGGCTTTCGACCATCGCGTTCGTGGCCGTGCTGCGGGAAGGCGTCGAGAGTGTGCTGTTCCTGAGCGCGGTCTTCCTCGCGCAGCCGAGCGCGGGCGCAGCCGCAGGGGCGCTGCTGGGCGTGGCGGCCGCGGTCTTGCTGGCCTACCTGACGTTCCGGGCGTCGGTGAGACTCGACCTGCGCCAGTTCTTCTTCTACACGGGCCTCGTGCTCATCGTGGTGGCGGCGGGGCTCCTTGCGGCCGGCGTCCACGAGCTGCAGGAAGCCGGCGTGCTGCCCACGTTCGTCGAGCACGTGTGGGACATCAACTGGCTCATCAACGAGAAGAGCGCGCTGGGCTCGTTTTTGAAGGCGCTCGTGGGGTACAACGCGAACCCGTCGCTGCTCGAGGTTCTCGCCTGGATCGCCTACATGGCGACCGTCGGCGTTCGGTACGTGGGTGCCACCCGGCCCCGCCCGGCCGTCTCGGCGCCGGCTTCAGCTACCTGAGGAGCGGTCGGGAAGCGTGAAGGGCCGCACCTGCGGGGGCGCCGGGGAGCGGCGGTGGCGCCACAGCTCGATGAAGGGGCGCACCCGTGCCGCCCACCGGTCCTCCGCCTCCACGGCCCGCCGCAGGTCCCGGTACGGGCCGGCCTTGGGATCGGTGAGGTAGAGGGCCGGCAGCCCCACCACCACCAGGCGGTGAAACTCGGGCGCCCAGAGGCTGCGCGACACGGTCAGGCACCGCCGGAACAGCCACAAGAGCCGCCGCTCCCCGGCGGCCTGTTTTGGGTAGCATGCCGCGAAGTTGAGTTCGCCCGCGCGTGCGTCCTCGGCCTGGTCGATGGTGTAGTCGAGGAGGATATGCAGCGCCGAGATCCACGGGAAGTAGGCCGATCGGGTCTGCCGGCGCTCCCGCCACGAGCAGCCCCGGGCATCGGCCGCGAGCACCGCAAAGACGCCCAGAGTGGAACCGGCGGCCGCAGCGATCTCCCACCAGGCGAGGGGGCCGCCTTCGGGGATCCGTGCAGCCCAGCGCACCATCCGGGCTCGCCGCCCGCCGGGCGGGGAGTGCTTGCGCGACTGCATCTGGGCATACAGCCGCGCAAGGGGCCGTAGGAGTTGCACCGTGCGCTCTTCTCGCACAAGCTCCCCCGCGCTCCTCTGGCAGGTGCCGACGAGTTCGGCCATGTAGCCGCCGTCGTCGAAGCGCCGGCGGTAAAGCCGTACGGGCACTTCCGGCCCCTTCGGATCCAGGGCCACTACCAGGGCCTCGTGCAAGGCGCGCCGCATGAAGGCGTCCAGGGGGCGGCTGCGGTCACAAAGGTTATCCAGGAAGTCGCTCAGGGTCTGGTAGGCCACGCAAAAACGCACCATTCCGGCCGCCCGGCGCGCCGGCACGGCGGCCGCGAACATGGAGGCCCCCAGGCTGTGAAACGCCTTGTGGTCGATGCTGCCCAGGGCCTGCCGGCGCACCTCGGGGTCGGGGATGCAGCCGGCGCGATGGCGCCACGCGAGGAGTTCATGCCGGGCCGCTCGCAGCGCGTGCACCATGCGCGCTGCCGTCAGCGCCGCGACGGTTCCCTGCACAAAGCGAAACGCTGGAAAGGCCACTCGACATCTTCCAAGAAGGATTTCCCGCCGGGACTGTAAATTCATGCTGTCCAAAACGAAACCCGGGGCCCGAGCCGGAGGTGTGACACCCAAAAGAGCGCCGGCCCCGGCCTACCGGGGAGGAGGAGAGGTGTTTTTCATGCGCAAGCGGCCGGCCTCGATGGCGTTTGCCGTCCTCATGCTCCTCGTTACGATGGCCGCCGGCACCTTCGCGGCGCCCGCTCCAGGCAAGACGTACCACATCGGCATCATGCAGATCGTCGAGCACCCCTCCCTGGACGCGGCCCGCCGCGGCTTTCAGGATGCCCTCGCGGAACTGGGTTACCGGGAGGGCCAGAACGTCCGGTACGCGGTGCAAAGCGCCCAGGGCGATCTCGCGATCGCACAGACCATCGCCCGGCGGTTCGTGGCCGACCAGGTGGACATGATCCTGGCCATCGCCACGCCCACCGCCCAGGCCGCGGCGCAGGCCACCCGCACCATACCCATCCTCATCACGGCTGTCACCGACCCCGTGGCGGCGCGCCTGGTGGAGAGCCTGCAGCGCCCCGGTACCAACGTGACGGGCACCTCGGACATGACGCCGGTGGCCGCCCAGCTGGAGCTCCTCAAGAGACTCGCTCCCTCGGCCAGGCGCGTGGGCGTGGTTTACAACGCCGGCGAGGTGAACTCCCGGGTGCAGCTCGAACTCACCCGCGACGCGGCCCGCAGACTCGGCCTTGAACTGGTGGAGGCCAGCGCCGCTAGCAGCACCGAGGTACTGACGGCGGCCCAGTCCATCGCCCGGCGGGCGGATGCCTTCTACGTTTTCACCGACAACACCGTGGTGAGCGCCCTGGAGTCGGTCATCAAGGTGGCCGAGGATTACCGCAAGCCGCTCATCGTGGGCGAAGGCGACAGCGTGCGGCGCGGCGGGCTTGCCAGCGTAGCCATCGACTACTACCAGCTCGGGCGGCAGACGGGCCGGATGGCGGCACAGGTGCTGGAGGGCCGCTCGCCGGCCGAGATGCCGATCCAGTTCCAGGAAGAGGCTCGCCTCATCATCAACCTCCAGGCGGCATCTCGAATGGGTGTGGTGGTTTCAGGCGAACTCTTGCAGCAGGCGGCGGAGGTGATCCGCTGATCGGCGCCGACCTGGTTCAGGCGGTCGTTGAGCAGGGACTGCTCTTCGGCATCATGGTGCTGGGAGTCTTCCTGTCGTTCCGGGTGCTCAACGTGCCCGACCTGACCGTCGACGGGAGCTTTCCGCTGGGCGGTGCGGTGGCCGCCTCCCTCATCGCAGGTGGGGCAGCGCCACCGGCCGCCACGCTGGCGGCGTTCGGCGCGGGGGTGCTGGCGGGGGCCTGCACCGGCTTGTTGCACGCGCGCATGCGCATCCCGGCGCTCCTTGCCGGGATTCTCACGATGACGGCGCTGTTCTCCATCAATCTGCGCATCATGGGACGGCCCAACGTCCCGCTCCTTCGTATGCCGACGCTCGTCCAGTACGTCGAAAAGACCCCCGTCGGCACGCAGGCGCCGGCGCTCGTCCTCTTCCTGGCGGTGGCCGCGGGCATGTCGGGCGTGCTGTACTGGTTCTTGCGAACCGAGGTGGGGCTCAGCTTGCGCGCCACGGGCGACAACGAAAGCATGGTGGCAAGCGCCGGGATCGAGGCCGGGTCGGCCAAGACGTTGGGACTTTCGATTTCCAACGGGATGGTGGCGCTCTCCGGCGCGCTGACGGCACAATATCAGGGGTTTGCCGACGTCAACATGGGGTTCGGCACCATCGTGGCAGGCCTTGCGTCCGTCATCCTGGGCGAGGCGATCCTGCGGCCCCGGCGGCTTCACGCGGCGCTCGCGGCTGCCGTGGTCGGAAGCCTGGCGTATCGGGCCTCTATCGCGGGGGCGCTCGAACTCGGGCTCGCTCCCGGGGACCTGAAGCTCGCCACGGCGCTTCTCGTCGTCCCGGCGCTGGCGCTGCCGGCCCTTCCGGGATCCCGGCGGATGCGCCACCTTCGTCTTCCGTTTCCCCTGCCCCGGCGCCCGGCATGGCCTGCGGCGGTGCACCACGCGCATCCGGACGGGCGCAAAGGCCCTGGGCCTTGAGAATGGTGGCGGCGGTGCAGACATGCTGCGACTGGTTCAGGTCCAAAAGGCCTTCCACGACACATCGCCGGACACCCGCCCGGCGCTTGCCGGCGTTTCGCTGCACCTCACCGAAGGCGAGTTTGCCACGCTCGTCGGCAGCAACGGCGCCGGGAAGACCACCCTTCTCAACGTCGTGGCGGGTTCGCTTTTGCCCGACTCGGGACGCGTCGTCATCGACGGCCGCGACGTGACCGACTGGCCGGAGTACCGCCGCTCGGCCTTCATCGGGCGGGTCTTCCAGGACCCCCGGGCCGGCACGGCGGGGACGCTCACCGTGGAGGAGAACATGGTGCTCGCCATGACCCGCGGCAGCCGCCGCGGTCTCGCCCTCGCCCTGCAGGCGAGCAGGCGAAGGGAGATCGCCGCGGCCCTGGCGCGGCTGGGAATGGGCCTGGAGCGGCGACTCCAGACCCCCGTGAACCACCTCTCCGGTGGCCAGCGGCAGGCCCTCGCCATCCTGATGGCCACCATGCACCGAGGAACCCGGCTGTTGCTGCTGGACGAGCACACGGCCGCCCTGGATCCCCAGGCCGCCGAGACGGTCCTCGAACTCACGCGGGAGCTCGTGGCCGCCTCCCGGCTCACCACGTTGATGGTGACCCACAACCTGAAACACGCGCTGAGCCTCGGAGACCGTACGCTGCTGATGCATCAGGGGCGCATCGTCCTCGACCTGCGGGGCAACCAGCGCCGCCGCATGACACTCCAGGGGTTCATGGAGGCCTTCCGGCAGGCGTGCGGGGAGGCCGCCCTCGACGACGAGCTGGTGCTTGGATCTACTCCGTAAGTGAAGCGGAGGTGCCCCAGGCTGCCATGTACACGTCGCCACTGGCGGCAGCCGCTGCCCGGTTCGGCCATCATCTCAAGAACGAACTGGCCCTGGCCCGGGCGGCCCTCCAGCTTGCCATGCAGCACTGCCGCGACGACCCCGGGGTGCGGTACCTGCAGCGGGCACTGGGGGCCATCGACTCGGCCGTTCGCCTGGCCGATGTGACGGAGGTGGCCCAACTGCCCGGGGCGGTGCAGATGAAGCCAGTGGACCTGGTTCACCTTTCGGAAGGCCTGCTGGAGGTGCTGTCGCCGCGCTTCGAGCAGACCGGGGTGCAGGCTGTCTGGGCGGGCGCCCCCACCGGGGGCCCGGTCCGGGTTAGCGGGGATGAGACCCTCCTGGCGCTGGCCCTTACCAATGTGCTGGTAAACGCCATTGAGGCGACGCCCCCCGGCGGCCGGGTAACGGTGAAGGTCGCAGGGGAAGGCGCGACAGGGTCCTGGGCCGAATTGACGGTACAGGACAGCGGCCCCGGGTTTGCCCCCGAGCTTCTCGGCCGGATCCTGCGAGAGCCGGTGACCACCAAGGGGCCGGGCAACACGGGCTGGGGTCTTCTCATCGTGCGGGAGATCGTGGAGGGGGTTCACGGCGGGCGGGTGGAAGTGGGCAACGCCCCGGAAGGCGGCGCCGTGTGCCGCATCCACCTGCCGCGCGGCCAGGAACAAGCGTGCGCGACCTGACCGCCCGTCCGGAGGGAGGCTGCATTTCCAGGTGCACGCGGTGGCGCTTCTGTGGATCGTGGACAAGGAGGCCAACACTCAGCTTCGCCCGGCCCACCTGGAGTACCTGGCCCGGCTGCACCGTGAGGGCCGGGTGGTGATGGCCGGGCCCTTTGCAGACGGCAGCGGCGGCATGGTTATCTATCGCGTGCGCTCCATGGAGGAGGCGCGAAAGCTCGTCCTGGAAGATCCCGTCATAAGCGGGGGCGCCCGCCGCTTCACACTGCTGGAATGGACGCCGCTCGCGCTCGAGAGCCTGTAGGCTCTGCGCCGCTCGCACCGTCCGCCGCCCCTGCAGGCCCCCACGAGCCCGCTGCGGCGGAGGCGCGTTCTGCGGCACGCTTTGCGGCCGGCGTGCTGCTGGTGCTCAGCTCGGCCGTCGCGTTCGGAGCGATGCCGGCACTGGCCCGCGTCGCCTACGCATACGGTGCGACAGCGTTCACCCTGCTGGCAGCCCGGTTCGCTGTGGCCTGGGCAGCGCTGGCCGTTGTTTCCAGGGTGGCCGCCGCAAGGGGTCCCGCCCGGAGCGGCGGCACTCTGCGGCGTGACCGGGTAGCCGGGCTGCTTTTGGGCGCTGCTTTGTACGCGGGGACGGCCATGGGGTTTTTTGCCGCGCTGCAATTCGTGCCGGCCAGCGTGGCGGCCCTGCTTTTCTATACCTACCCGGCCCTGGTGGCAGCCGGATCGGCGGGGATCCACCGTTATGCTCCCGGTAAAGCCCAGGGCGCGGCGGTGGCGGCAGCGGTTGCCGGCAGCGCGCTGGTAGCCGGCGCCAGCCTCCGGGACCTCGACGGGCGGGGGGTGGTGCTTGCGCTGGCCGCCGCGGCCTCGTACGCGGGGTATATCTTGCTGAGCCATTCGGTGCAGGCCCGGCTGGGCACAAGCGACCTGGCGCGGCGGGTGAGCGCGGGGGCACTTTTCTCCTCGCTTGCCGCCGTCCTGATCGCGGGAGACAGCTTCACCGCCATCCGGGCCCCGGGCTGGGCGGCCGCCGTGACCCTCGGGCTCGTCTCCACGGTGTACGCGGTGACGGCCTTCCTGGCGGGCATGGCCAGGGTCGGGCCGACGGTCGCGTCGGTCCTGTCGGCAGCCGAGCCGGTCACGGCCCTCGCCCTGGCGGCTCTTGTGCTGGGCGAACACCTGGCGCCGGCACAGGCGGTGGGGGCGGCTCTGATCGTGACGGCCGTGGTACTCGTCAGCGTACCCACGTCCGGCGGACAACGTGGCTCTCGCCACAAGGAGGAGGGCATGACCCGTGCAGCACACTCAGGAGCGAGCGCGCCCAAGACATGAGTTCGAGCAGTTCTTCGCGATCCGGCGCCATCAGCCGACCCTGGCGTTCAGCCCCGACGGGCGCTTCGTCTACTTCTCCTCGGACATCTCGGGGCAGTTCAATCTGTGGAGGGTGCCCGTCGAAGGAGGCTGGCCCGACCAGCTGACGGTCTTCGAGGACCGCACGGTGCGCATCGTTGCGGCTTCACCCAACAGTGACCGGGTCGTTTTCCTGGCCGACAGGAACGGCACCGAGTTCTGGCAGCTGTTCGCACTGCCCGCCGCGGGCGGGTGGCCGGTGCTGCTCACGCCCCGGGAGGATGTCCGTTACGAGATTGGGCCGGGCGCCATCTCCCCGGACGGCTCGCTTCTGGCGTACGGCGGCAACGAGCACAGCCCCACGGACGTGGACGTGATGGTCCGGGAGCTGCCGGACGGCGAAGTGCGGCGCGTCCTCTCGACCGGCGAGTACCTGGAGCCCGCCTTCTGGGCCCCTGACGGGCAGCGGATGACGGTAGTCGCCGCTCGGTCCAACACCGACCAGGACGTCTACGTGCTGGACGTACGAACCGGCGCCTACCACAACGTGACGCCCCACGAAGGCCAGGTCATCCACCTTCCGGGGCCCTGGCTGCCTGACGGGTCGGCGTTCTTGCTGGCGACCAACCGGGGCCGGGAGTTTACGGGGCTTGCGCTCGCCAGGCCTGGCGCACCCGGGGAGCTTGAATGGATCTACACCCCGGATTGGGACGTGGAGGGTGCCGACATCAACCCGGACGGCGAGACGGCTGCGGTGGTGGTCAACGAAGGCGGCTACAGCCGGGTGCGCCTGCTCGAGCTGCCCTCCGGGCGGGTGAGAAGCGAGCTTCCCGTGCCCGAAGGGGTCGTCGGGGCCCTTCGCTTTTCGCCCGGCGGCCGGTACCTGGCCCTGATGGTGGCCACGCCCCGGCGATCCGGCGAGCTTTACACGCTGCGAATGGCCGACGGCCGCCTGTTTCGCCTGACCTCCAGCATGCTGGGCGGGATCCCGGACGAGGATCTGGTGGTTCCAGAACTGATCGGGTACCCCACGTTCGACGGGCGGAGGATCCCGGCGTGGCTCTACCGCCCGGCCGGCGCCGGCCCGGGCAACCCCGCGCCCGTGGTGCTCTCCATCCACGGCGGCCCGGAGGCGCAGGAGCGGCCCACCTATCACCCGCTCTACCAGTACCTCCTGAACCGTGGCATCGGGGTGATGGCGCCCAACATACGAGGCTCGTCCGGATACGGGATCACCTACCAGCGCCTGATCCACCGGGACTGGGGCGGCGCCGAACTCAAGGACATCGAGGCCGCCGCCCGCTACCTGCAGGGCCTTGTCTGGGTGGACGGGAGCCGGCTTGGAGTCTATGGGGGCAGCTTCGGCGGGTTTGCCACCCTGTCGGCGGTGACACGGCTTCCCCAGTACTGGGCCGCGGCGGTGGACATCGTCGGCCCGAGCAACCTGGTCACGTTTGCAAAGAGTGTGCCGCCGACGTGGCGGCGCTTCATGAAAGAGTGGGTCGGCGACCCCGACGAGGACCGGGAGTTTCTCCTGCAACGGTCACCCATCACGTACGTGGACCAGGTGCGGGCGCCGCTTCTCGTCATCCAGGGCCACAACGACCCGCGAGTGGTAAAGGCCGAATCCGACCAGATGGTGGAGCGCCTGCGGCAGCTCGGCCGCACGGTGGAGTACGTGGTCTTCGAAGACGAAGGCCACGGCTTCACCCGGCGGGCCAATCTGCAGCGGGCGTACCGCCTCACGGCGGACTTCTTCGAGCGTTTCCTGCTCGCAGGCTAGTACTGCCCCGTTTAGCAAAGGGCGGAAGAGCGCCGCTCAGGCGGCGGGTCAGGTCGGATAGCCCCGCAACCACCTGGCGCACCTCTGCCGGGGCGGCCTCGCCCTGGACCCACTGCACGAACTCGTCCACGTCCAGGAGCAGCACCTGCCCGCCCGGGCGCACGAACGCGTCCAGCACCAGGTCCCGATACGCCCATTCCCCCGATGCCTGCCGTACGCCCTCGGTGAAGTCCACGTACCAGCCTCGAAGATCCCCGCCCCGCCCCATCAGGCGCAGGTAGACTGCCGGCGCCCCCTCCCGGTAGTACTCCAGGCACGGGTCGCCGGGGCGCATGGTGACGAAGGGCGTCTTCCAGACGAGCCCGGCCCACGCCGTTCGCACCACGAAAAACCCGCCGGACATGCCGGCAAGCTCTCCCGGGTAGCGGATGCGGAGACTCCCGTCGCTTCGTTGCTTGGCGATCCAGACGGTGCGCGCCTTTCTGCCCGGCATGCTCCTCGCCCCCTGAAGAGGGGATCCGCACGTTCGGAGAACTTTCTCATCGGAAACGCGACAGATTCCTGCAGCCAGGGGGGAAGTCGTGTGCGAGTCCGGGACAAGATGACGGCCAACCCCATCGCCGTAGAGCCCACGACGCCGGTCTCGGAGGCGCTGCGGTTGATGGACGGCCGCAAGATTCGAAGGCTTCCCGTCGTTTCCCGCGACCAGCTCGTGGGCATCGTGACGCTTCTCGACCTCATGCGGGTCTCCGCTTCCCCGGCCACGAGCCTGAGCATCTACGAGCTTCGCTACCTTTTGGACAAGCTCACGGTTCAGGAGGCCATGACCCGCCGGGTCATCACGGTGGCGCCCGACGAACCCATCGAACAGGCAGCGCTCCTCATGAGAGAGCACAAGATCGGCGGCCTTCCCGTGGTGGAAGACGGGCGGCTGGTGGGCATCATCACGGAGACAGACATCTTCGATGCGTTCGTGGACCTGCTGGGGATGCGCAAGCCGGGCATCCGCCTGGAGGTGGACTGCGCCGACCGCCCCGGTGAACTTGCACGCATCGCCTCCGTCATAGCGGGCCGGGGTCTCAACATCCACAGCGTGGTCACCACGCCCTCCGCGCCGGGGCAGGCTCACCTGGTCTTCCGCATCCAGGGCGACGACGTGGCGTCGTTGGCCGCTGAACTGGAACAGGAGGCGGGCTGCCGCGTCAACTGGGAGGTCCGGCCCGGGGCTGGCTGACGCGCTTTGGGGCCTGTTTGACCCGCTGATTGCCGAATACTTCGGCCGGCGCTTCGGCCGCCCGACGCCTGCCCAGAGCCTGGGCTGGCCGGTCATCCGGTCGGGACGGGACGCGCTCATCATCGCGCCCACGGGGTCGGGCAAGACGCTCGCGGCGTTCCTCGTCACCATTGACGAGCTGGTGCGCTGGAACGGACCGCCTGCCAGCAAAGAAGAAGAACCGCCCCGCATCCACACCCTGTACGTCTCGCCCCTGCGGGCTTTGAGCCACGACATCCACCGCAGCCTCGAACAGCCGCTGGAAGAACTTTCGGCGGCAGCCCGGGAGCAGCGCCGGCCGTGGCGTGCCATCGAGGTGGCCGTGCGAACGGCAGACACGCCGGAGCGAACCCGGCGCGCCATGGTGCGCCGCCCCCCTCATCTGCTGATCACCACGCCCGAATCCCTCTTCCTCATGCTGCTCTCGCCGCGCCTTCGCCCGGCGCTTGCAAGGGTGCGCCGTGTCATCATCGACGAACTGCACGCGCTGGCCCCCACCAAGCGCGGCGCTCACCTCGCCCTCTGCCTGGAACTCCTGGATGAGCTGACCGGGCACCGCGCACAGCGCATCGGGCTTTCTGCCACCGTCCGCCCGCCTGAGGCCGCGGCCGCCTTCCTGGGTGGCGACCGGGCCGCGCAGGTACAGATCCTCGATACCGGGGGCCGCCGGCAGATGGATCTGCAGGTGGTGCTCCCGGCCGAGGACTTCCCCGGCGGACCGGAGGGGACCGTCTGGCCTTCCATCGTGCGCCGCCTGCTCGAACTGGTCGAGGCGCACCGGTCGACCCTGGTTTTCGTCAACAACCGCCGCCAGGCTGAGCGGCTCACCCACCAGCTCAACGAACTGGCCGGGCGGCGGCTTGCGCTGACGCACCACGGCAGCATGTCCCGGGCCGCCCGCCTCTACGTGGAACAGGCGCTGAAGGCGGGGGAGCTGAGGGCCGTGGTGGCCACCGCCACCCTCGAACTCGGGATCGACGTGGGCTTCATCGACCTGGTGGTGCACGTGGAATCCCCCGCGGAGGTGGCCCAGGGCCTCCAGCGGGTGGGCCGGTCAGGCCACGCCGTCGCGGCATCGAGCAAGGGCCGCATCATCCCGAAGAACCCCGGGGACCTCCTGGAAGCGGCGGCCGCGGCGCGTGCCATCGCCGCTTTCGACATCGAGCCGCTGCATCCGGTTCGCCAGCCCCTGGACGTGCTGGCCCAGTTCGTGGCGGGAGCCGCCACCGTCCGCTCGTGGGACGAGGACGAGCTCTTCGCCCTGGTCCGCCGGGCCCAGCCGTTCGCGGACCTTTCCCGGGAAATGTTTCGCGACGTGCTGGCGTTGATGGCCGGAGACGTACCCCTCACGGCACGGGTCGGTGTTCCCGGCCCTCACGGCGCCGGGGTCTCTCCGTCCCTGCGGCCGGTAAGGCCGCGCATCCGCCGGGATCTCGCCACGGGTCGCATCACCGCTGCTCCGGGCACCCTGCCGCTGTTGTATGCCAACGCCGGCACCATCCCGGATCGCGGGCTGTACCCCGTCTACCTGCAGGGCACCGACGTCAAGTTGGGGGAGCTGGACGAGGAATTCACCTACGAAAGGCGCCGGGGCGACGTCTTCTGGCTCGGCATGGGCGCGTGGCGGATCGAGGAGATCAGGCCCGACCGGGTCATCGTGAGCCGGGCTTCGCAGGCGGGCCTCGCCACGATCCCGTTCTGGCGGGGCGAGGGCCTGAGCCGCTCCACGCTTCTGGGGCGCCACGCCGGGTCGTTGCTGGCGCAGCTCGAACGGCGGCTCGGGCGCGGGGGCGATGATGCCGAGCGTCGAACGGCGCGGTGGCTCCAGGAGTCATGCAACATGTATGAAGCCGCGGCCGCGGCGCTTCTGCGCTACGCGGCGCGGC
>JBFMCJ010000044.1 GCA_040754675.1 Bacillota bacterium | reverse complement strand
GTTCCCAGGGAGTACATCCCCGCGGTGGAGGCCGGCATCCGAGAGGCGATGCAGAGCGGCGTTCTGGCCGGCTACCCCGTGGTTGACGTGCGGGTGACCCTCTTCGACGGTTCTTACCACGAGGTGGACTCGTCGGAGATGGCGTTCAAGGTGGCGGGCTCCATGGCGTTCAAGGAGGCCGCCCGAAAGGCGGATCCTGTCCTGCTGGAGCCCATCATGAGCGTCGAGGTGGTGACGCCGGAAGAGTTCCTGGGAGACGTCATCGGGGATCTCAACGCACGGCGGGGCCACGTTGAGGGGATGGAGCCTCGTGGGAACGCCCAGGTCGTACGGGCGAGGGTGCCGCTGGCGACCATGTTCGGGTACGCGACCGACCTGCGCTCCATGACCCAGGGCCGCGCAACGTACACCATGCAGTTTGCCCATTATCAGGAAGTCCCGGCCAACATCGCGCAGGAGCTTCTGGCCCGGGTGTAGCGACAGGCCCGGAACGTGGCGCGGTCTTTCGGCGCGGGCGAGAAGGGGAGGCTTGAGGGAAGATGGCCAAGCAGAAGTTCGTACGAACCAAGCCACACGTCAACGTGGGCACCATCGGTCACGTGGACCACGGGAAGACCACGCTGACGGCGGCCATTACCATGTACCTGAACCGGAAGGGCCTGGCTCAGGTCAAGAAGTACGAGGAGATCGACAACGCGCCCGAGGAGCGGGAGCGCGGCATCACCATCAACACCGCCCACGTGGAGTACGAGACCGACAAGCGGCACTACGCTCACGTGGACTGCCCGGGGCACGCCGACTACGTGAAGAACATGATCACCGGCGCCGCGCAGATGGACGGCGCGATCCTGGTGGTTTCGGCGGCGGACGGGCCGATGCCGCAGACACGCGAGCACATTCTGCTGGCCAGGCAGGTCGGGGTGCCGGCCATCGTGGTCTTCCTCAACAAGGTGGACATGGTGGATGACCCCGAGCTTCTCGAGCTGGTCGAGGTCGAGGTGCGCGAACTGCTGAGCCGCTACGAGTTCCCGGGCGACGAGATCCCGGTGGTCCGCGGCTCGGCGCTGAAGGCCATGGAGGCGCTGCTCGCCGGCCAGGAGAACGAGTGGACCGAGGGCATCGCCAAGCTTCTCGACGCCGTGGACAGCTACATCCCGCTGCCCGTGCGCGAGAAGGATAAGCCGTTTTTGATGCCGGTCGAGGACATTTTCACCATCACCGGCCGCGGCACGGTGGCCACGGGGCGCGTCGAGCGCGGCACCATCAAGGTCGGCGACGAGGTGGAGATCGTCGGGCTGCAGCGTGAGGTGCGAAAGACGGTCGCCACCGGCGTCGAGATGTTCCGCAAGACGATGGACGTTGCCGAGGCCGGCGACAACATCGGGGTGCTATTGCGCGGCATCAACCGGGACGAGGTGGAGCGCGGCCAGGTGCTGGCGAAGCCCGGCAGCATCACCCCGCACACCAAGTTCGAGGCCGAGGTGTACGTGCTCTCCAAGGAAGAGGGGGGCAGGCACACCCCGTTCTTCACCGGGTACCGGCCTCAGTTCTACTTCCGCACCACGGATGTGACGGGAACGGTGGAGTTGCCGGCGGGAACCGAGATGGTCATGCCGGGCGACAACATCCGCATGACGGTTGAACTCATCACGCCCATCGCCATGGAGGAGGGCCTGCGCTTCGCCATCCGGGAAGGCGGCCGCACCGTGGGAGCGGGCGTGGTGACCAAGATCCTGGCGTGAGGTGCCTTGCCGGAAAGGTCGTCGAAACCTTGAAAAGGCACGCCGCGTGGGGCTCTGGCGTTTAGGGAGGGGCAGGAGGTTTGGCTCAACGCATTCGCATTCGACTGAAGGCCTTTGACCACAAGATCCTGGACAGCTCGGCCGAGAAGATCGTCGAGACGGCCAAGCGCACGGGTGCACTGGTGTCAGGGCCCATCCCCCTGCCCACGGAGCGCAGCGTTTACACGGTCCTGCGCTCGCCCCACGTGCACAAGAACTCCCGGGAGCAGTTCGCCATGTGCACCCACAAGCGGCTGATCGACATCCTGGAACCGACGCCCAAGACCGTGGACGCGCTGATGCGCCTCGATCTGCCGGCGGGCGTGGACATCGAGATCAAACTGTAGCGGGGAAAAGGGCATGGCCGCGAAGGGGATTCTGGGCAAAAAGCTGGGGATGACCCAGGTCTTTGACGACGACGGCCGGGCCGTGGGCGTGACGGTAGTCGAGGCCGGGCCGTGCGTCGTGGTCGCGCGCAAGGTCGCCGAGAAGGACGGGTATGCGGCGGTCCAGCTCGGGTTCGGGGCGGTGCCCCATCGCGCCCTCAACAAACCGGAGCGCGGCCATTTGAACAAGGCGGGGATCCAGCAGGCGCTGCGGCATCTGCGGGAGTTCCGCGTGGAGCCAGGAGAGAAGGACGGCCTGGGAAACCTGGAGCTGGGCGCCACCGTCACGGTGGAGCAATTTGCGCCGGGCGACCGGGTTGACGTGTCGGCACGAACCCGGGGCAAGGGGTTCACGGGTGTGATCAAGCGCTGGGGACAGCGCCGGGGCCCCATGAGCCACGGGTCCATGTACCACCGACGGGTGGGCACCCTGGGCTCGACGGGGCCGCAGCGGGTGCTGAAAGGGAAGAAGATGCCAGGGCGGATGGGCGGCGACCGGGTCACCATCCAGGGCCTGCGGGTGTTCAGGGTGGACCCGGAACGCAATCTGCTGCTCCTGCACGGCGCGGTACCGGGTGCGCCCGGAACGCTGTTGGAGATCCGGTCCAGCAAGCTGTACCAGCGGCGCAAGTATCGGCGAGAGGCGAAGGGCAGGTAAAGGGCATGCCGGTGGTGCCCGTTTTCAACATCGAGGGCGAGCAGGTGGGCGAACTCAGCCTGCGCGACGACGTCTGGGCGGTTCCAGTCAAGACCGGCCTGATCCATCAGGCGGTGCTCATGCACCTGGCCAACCGGCGCCAGGGTACCCACAGCACCAAGACACGCGGCGAGGTGTCGGGCGGCGGGCGCAAGCCGTGGCGCCAGAAGGGCACGGGCCGGGCCCGGCACGGGAGCATCCGGTCTCCTCTGTGGAGGCACGGCGGCGTCGTCTTCGGGCCGAAGCCCAGGGAGTACGGCTTTACCATGCCCACCAAGGCCCGAAGGCTTGCACTCAAGTCGGCGCTGTCGGCCAAGCTTCGCGACGGGCAACTGGTGGTCCTCGACCGGCTGCAGCTCTCCGAGCCGAAAACCCGGGTCATGGCGCAGGTCTTGAAGAACGTGCAGGCCGATGCCGGCAAGCGGCTCATCGTGCTGAAAGACAAGGACCAAAACGTGGTGCTGGCCGCTCGCAACATCCCCGGGGTGCTGCTGCTCCCGGCCAACAGCCTGGGGGTGTACCCGGTCGTGGACGCCGACCGGCTGGTGATGACCCGGGACGCGGTGGCCGCCGTGGAGGAGGCGCTGGCCTAAAGGGCTATGGAAAGGCACATCCGGGACATCCTCATCAAGCCGCTTGTAACCGAGAAGAGCACCCGGCTCATGGGCGAGGCCAACGCGTACACCTTCCAGGTGGCGCCGGAGGCGACCAAGACGCAGATCCGCCAGGCGGTGGAGCAGATCTTCAAGGTGCGGGTCGTTGACGTGCGCACGGCCTGGGTGCGCGGCAAGTCGCGGCGGCTCGGGCGCTACCAGGGGCGGCGGCCGGATTGGAAGAAGGCCATCGTAAAGGTCGCGCCGGGGCAGCGGATCGCCATTTTTGAAGGAATGTGAGTGGAGCGATAGACCGATGGGGGTCAAGTCATACCGTCCCATGACGCCGGGTCTGCGGCACCGCACCGGCTACACTTTTGAGGAGCTTACCAAGAAGGAGCCGGAGAAGCGGCTTACCCGGGCGCTTCGGCGCGACTGGGGGCGCAACAACCACGGCCGGATCACCGCCCGGCACCGGGGCGGCGGGCACAAGCGCCGCTACCGCTTCATCGACTTCCGCCGGGACAAGGACGGCATCCCCGCCCGGGTGGCGGCCATCGAGTACGACCCCAACCGCTCGGCGCGCATCGCGCTCTTGCATTACAAGGATGGCGAGAAGCGCTACATCCTGGCGCCGGTGGGGCTGGGCGTCGGTACGTGGGTAGTGAGCGGCCCGGGCGCAGACATCAAGCCCGGCAACGCGCTGGCCCTTTCGGACATCCCTGTGGGTACCATGGTTCACAACGTCGAGCTCTTGCCCGGCAAGGGCGCGCAACTCGTGCGCGCGGCCGGTGCCGCGGCCCAGGTCATGGCCAGAGAAGGCGGCTACGTGACGTTGCGGCTGCCCTCCGGCGAGTTCCGGAAGGTGCCGGCCGAATGCAAGGCGACGGTGGGCCAGGTCGGCAACGTGGAGCACGAGAACATCAGCCTGGGCAAGGCCGGCCGCAAGCGGTGGCTCGGGAAGCGCCCCCACACCCGGGGTGCAGCCATGAACCCGGTGGACCACCCCCACGGCGGGGGCGAGGGCAAGGCTCCTGTGGGGATGCCGGGGCCGGTCACGCCGTGGGGCAAGCCGACGCTGGGCTTCAAGACGCGCAAGCGCCGCAAGCCGTCGGACCGCTTCATCGTGCGCCGGCGGCGCTAAGAGAGGAACGGATGGCCTTCGATGGGACGTTCACGTAAGAAGGGGCCGTTTGCCGACCGGCACCTGCTCGAAAAGATCCAGAAGATGAACGAGGCCGGCGAGAAGCGGGTCATCAAGACCTGGTCCCGGCGGTCCACCATCTTCCCGGAGATGGTCGGCCACACGATCGCGGTGCACGACGGGCGCAAGCACGTGCCCATCTACATCACCGAGGACATGGTGGGGCACAAGCTGGGGGAGTTTGCCCCCACCCGCACGTTCCGCGGCCACGGGGCCCATACGGAGCGTTCGACGGCGTTGAAGTAGGAGACCAGACTGGGGCGGGCGGTTGCGACCGGCTCGGAGGGAGTTAGAAGTTGGTGGAGGCACGGGCCATCGCGCGATATCAGCGGATCGCCCCGCGGAAGGTCCGGCAGGTCATCGACCTCATCCGCGGCAAGAGCGTTGACGAGGCGCTCGGGATCCTGAAGTTCACCCCCAAGGCGGCCTCGCCGGTGGTGGAGAAGGTGCTGCGCTCGGCCATGGCCAACGCGCAGAACAACCACAACATGGACCCCCGCCGGTTGTACATCGCGGCCATTCACGCCGACCCCGGGCCGATGCTGAAGCGGGTCATGCCGCGCGCCCGGGGAATGGCGTACCTGATTCGTAAGCGCACCAGCCACATCACGGTTGTGCTGCGCACCAGAGGGGAGTAGGTTCGTGGGCCAGAAGGTGCACCCGTACGGCCTGCGCCTGGGCATCATCAAGGGGTGGCAGGCCCGGTGGTACGGCGATAAGAAGAATCTCGCGGCGCTCCTGCACGAGGATATCCAACTGAGACGCTACATCAAGCAGCGCTTCCACCAGGCCGGCGTCTCCACCATCGAGATCGAGCGGGCCGCCAACACGGTGCGGATCACCATCCACACGGCGCGGCCCGGGATCATCATCGGCAAGCAGGGCGCCGAGGTCGACCGGCTGCGCCAGCAGCTCGAGCAGATGACCGGCAAAGAGGTGCGCATCAACGTGGTCGAGATCGAGAAGCCGGACCTGGATGCGCAGCTCGTGGCGGAAAACATCGCCTTCCAGCTCGAGCGGCGCGTCGGCTTCCGCCGGGCCATGCGGCAGGCCATGCAGAGGGCCATGCGCCTGGGTGCCAAGGGCATACGGGTGTCCATCTCCGGCCGCATTGCGGGCGCCGAGATCGCCCGGTACGAGTGGGCCACCGAGGGGTCGATACCCCTCACGACGCTGCGGGCCGACATCGACTACGGGATCGCCGAGGCCAACACCACATACGGCAAGATCGGTATCAAGGTCTGGATTTACAAGGGCGAAGTGCTGCCGGAGGCCCGGACTGCCGGCGAGGGTACGAAGCTTCGCACGGGCGAGCAAGCGGCAGCGGCGTCCCGGCCGGCAGAAGGGTCGGTGTAGTTTTCCCATGCTGATGCCAAAGCGGGTCAAGTACCGCAAGCAGCACCGGGGGCGCATGAGGGGCCAGGCGACCCGGGGCGTCGAGATCGCGTTTGGCGAGTACGCCCTACAGGCGCTGGAGCCCGGCTGGGTGAAGGCGAGCCAGATCGAGGCGGCGCGTATTGCGATCACCCGGCAGGTCAAGCGCGGCGGCAAGCTGTGGATCCGGATCTTCCCGGACAAGCCCGTGACCAAGAAGCCGGCGGAGACGCGCATGGGCAGCGGCAAGGGCGCGCCGGAGTTCTGGGTCGCCGTGGTGCGCCCGGGGCGCATCCTTTTCGAGATGGCCGGCGTGCCCGAGGAAGTGGCCATGAAGGCCATGCGGCTCGCCGCGTTCAAGCTGCCCGTCAAGACCCGGATCGTCAAGGCGCAGCGGGGTGGTGAAGCGGTCCGTGAAGGCGCGGGAACTGCGCGATCTCAGTCGTGACGACCTGCGGCGCAAGCTGGACGACCTGAAGACCGAACTCTTCAACCTGCGCTTCCAGAAGGCGGTGGGGCAGCTCGGCAACCCCATGCGCATCCGCGAGGTCCGCAAGGAGATCGCCAGGGTGCTCACCGTCATGCGGGAGCGAGAGCTGCCGGGCAGGCAGCCGGCTGTTGGAGCGCCGGAGAAAGCCCGGCCGGAAAGGGCGCAAGCGGCTAAATGATGGCGGACGAGAGGGATACGCTGGAGGTTCGGCAGGAGGCGGCGGAGCCGACGGGAGGCACCGGGCCGAAGGAGCGGCGGGGGCGGCGGAAGGTCCGGGAGGGCGTCGTCGTTTCCAACAAGATGAACAAGACGGTGGTCGTGGAGGTGGAGCGGCTGGTGCGTCACCCCTTGTTGGGGAAGGTGCTGCGCCGGACCAGCCGCTTCAAGGCCCACGACGAACTGAACGAGTGCAGGGAGGGCGATCGGGTCCTGATCATGGAGACCCGGCCGCTCAGCAAGGAGAAGCGCTGGCGAGTGGTCCAGATCGTGGAACGGGCGAGGTAAGGCGGTAGGCCAGAGATGATTCAGCAGGAGAGCGTGCTCAACGTCGCCGACAACACCGGAGCCAAGCGGCTGCTCTGCATCCGGGTGCTGGGAGGATCGAAGCGGCGCTACGCCAGCGTGGGCGACGTCATCGTCTGCTCCGTCAAGGAAGCCATTCCGGGCGGGATGGTCAAGGAACACGACATCGTCAAGGCCGTGGTGGTCAGAACGCGGCGCCCCGTCCGCCGTCCGGACGGCAGCTACATCCGCTTCGACGAGAATGCGGCGGTCATCCTGGCCGACGACGAAAACCCCAGGGGAACGCGGATCTTCGGGCCCGTGGCACGGGAGCTGCGGGAGAAGAACTTCATGAAGATCCTCTCCCTGGCCCCGGAGGTGCTCTGACGAAATGGCGGTAAAGGCGCCGCGAATTGCCAGGCCCCGAAAGGTTCACGTCCGCAAGAACGACACGGTTGAGGTCATCCGGGGGGACGACGCTGGCAAGCGGGGAAAGGTGCTCCAGGCGCTACCCAAAGAGGGCAGGGTCGTGGTGGAGGGCATCAACATCCAGAAGCGGCACACCCGGCCGACGCGGACCAACCCGCAGGGCGGCGTCATCGAGAAGCCGGGCCCGATCGACGCGTCCAAGGTGATGCTGGTTTGCCCGAGTTGCGACAAGCCGACCCGGTACCGCCGGGAGCGCTCGGCCGACAAGGGGCTCGTTCGGGTTTGCAGGCGCTGCGGCAAGATGATAGACTGATGCCTCGGTTTGTTCAAGTCTTGACGCTGGTTGGTGCGGGAGGCAGCGAGACAGTGGAAGCCAGGTTGAAGGACCGGTACCGCCGGGAGGTGGTGCCGGCGATGATAGGGCGGTTCGGGTACCGCAACGTGATGGAGGTGCCGCGCGTAACGAAGGTCGTCATCAACATGGGGGTCGGGGAGGCCGTCCAGGACCCCAAGCAGATGGACGCAGCCGTTGCGGACCTGACCGCCATCAGCGGGCAGAAGCCGATCGTCACGCGCGCCCGCAAGTCCATTGCGGCGTTCAAGATCCGCAAGGGAATGCCCATTGGCTGCAAGGTGACGCTGCGGGGCGACCGGATGTACCACTTCCTGGATAAGCTGTTCAACGTGGCGCTCCCCCGCATCCGGGACTTTCGCGGCCTGTCCCCGGACAGCTTTGATGGCCGCGGCAACTACAGCCTGGGCATCCGGGAGCAGCTCATCTTCCCCGAGATCCGGTACGACAAGGTCGACCGGGTCAGGGGAATGGACATCACCATCGGGACCACGGCCAGGACCGACGAAGAGGCGATGGAACTGCTGCGCCTCATGGGCATGCCGTTCCATGGCGAGAGCCAGTAGCTGTTGCCGTAGCGGTTTTTTGGGAGGTTTGAAGCGTTGGCCAAGAAAGCGCTCATCAACAAGGCGATGCGGCCTCCGAAGTTTTCCACCCGGGTGGTCCGGCGCTGCAAGATCTGCGGGCGGCCCCGCGGCTACATGCGGCGCTTCCAGATCTGCCGCATCTGCTTCCGCACGCTCGCACACCGGGGGCTCATTCCCGGCGTTCAAAAGGCGAGCTGGTAGGGTACAGGGAAGGAGCGGGCGGCCTTGGTAATGACCGACCCCATTTCCGATATGCTGACGCGGATACGCAACGCCTCCCGTGCACGCCGCGACTCGGTGGACGTGCCGGCATCGCGGCTCAAGACCGAGATCGCCAGGGTGCTGAAGGAGCAGGGGTACGTCCGCGACTTCAAGATCGTGCAGGAGAATCAAAGTCCCCAGGCCACGCTTCGGATCTTCTTGAAGTACGGGCCGGACCGTGCCCAGGCCATCACGGGCATCCGGCGCATCTCCACGCCCGGCCGGCGGGTCTACACCGCCAAGGACCGCATCCCGCGGGTGCTGGGCGGGCTCGGCGTCGCCGTGCTTTCGACGCCGAAAGGTGTCATGAGCGACCGGGAAGCGCGCAAGGCCGGGTGTGGCGGCGAAGTTCTCTGCTACGTGTGGTGAGAGGCGGGAAGCCATGTCGCGCATCGGACGCCAGCCGGTGAAGATCCCGGCCGGGGTGGAAGTGGTGATCGACAACACGACGGTGCGGGTGAAAGGGCCGAAGGGCGAGCTTGCGTACGCATTCCATCCCGACATGCGCATCAAGGTGGTCGACGGGGCCGTGGTGGTCGAGCGGCCGACAGACGAAAAGCCGCACCGGGCCCTTCACGGCCTTACCCGGGCCCTCATCGCGAACATGGTAACGGGCGTCACGCAGGGCTACCAGAAGGGGCTGGAACTGCGGGGCGTAGGATACCGCGCGGCCAAGCAGGGGCAAAAGCTGGTGCTGACCGTCGGGTTATCGCACCCCGTTGAAGTGGAACCGCTGCCCGGGGTCGAGATCGAGGTGCCTGCGGCAAACCGCATCGTGGTGAAGGGCATCGACAAGCAGGCCGTGGGGGAGATGGCAGCCCGCATCCGGGGCGTTCGCCCCGCCGAGCCGTACCTGGGCAAGGGCATCACCTACGAGGGCGAGCGGATCCGCCGCAAGGCCGGCAAGGCCGGAAAGGTGACGCGCTAGCATGGGGCAGCTGACGAGACTCCAGGCGCGGGAGCGGCGCCACCGGCGCGTGCGCAAGAAGGTGTTCGGCACGCCCGAGAGGCCGCGGCTTTCTGTTCACCGCAGCCTGAAGCACATGTACGCCCAGATCATCGACGACACCAGGGGCCAGACCCTTGCGTTCGTATCGACTCTGGACCCGGCACTGCGGGGCAAGCTCAAGAAGACCGGGGACAAGGAGGCCGCAAAGGCGGTGGGGCTGGAACTAGCCCGGCGGGCGAAGGAGCAGGGTGTGACCCGGGTGGTCTTCGACCGCGGCGGGTTCCTCTATCACGGTCGCGTGGCGGCCGTGGCGGAAGGGGCCCGCGAAGGCGGCCTGGAGTTTTAGGGAGGTTTGAAGCACTTGGCGGGACAGTCGCGGCACGGTCGTAACGAGGGCAGCGCCGAAATCGAGGAGCGCGTCGTCGCCATCAACCCCGTTTCCAAGACGGTAAAGGGCGGGAAGTCCCGGAGCTTCTCCGTCCTGGTCGTCGTGGGCGACGGAAAGGGCCGGGTGGGCGCGGGCCTCGGCAAGGCCAAAGAGGTTGCGGACGCCATCCGCAAAGCGGTCGAGGCCGGCAAGAAGAACCTTATCCAACTTCCCCTGGTGGGGGGCACGATCCCGCACGAGGTCGTCTACTCGTACAGCGCTTCGACCGTGCTGCTCAAGCCCGCTTCCGAAGGCACGGGGGTCATCGCCGGGGGGCCGGTGCGCGCCGTGGTGGAGCTGGCGGGCATCCGGGACATCCTCACCAAGTCCCTGGGGTCCCGCAACCCGATCAACGTGGTGCGCGCCACCATCGGCGCGCTGAAGAGCCTGCGGACGCCCGAGGAGGTCGCTCAGCTTCGCGGCAAGCGCGTGGAGGAGCTGATGGCGTGATGGCGGCCGGCTTCTTGAAAGTAACCTACCGGAAGAGCGTCATCGGCCACCCTCAGGACCAGCGCGCGACGCTCAGGTCGTTGGGGCTCAAGCGGCTGAACCAGAGCGTGGTCGTGCCGGATACGCCGGTCACGCGCGGGATGATCGCGAAGGTCCGGCACCTGGTTGTGGTGGAGGAGACTGCCGCCGAGAGCGGGCCTGAGAATCCGGCCCGGGCGGCGGCGAAGAAGGCTGGTGCTGCCCGGTGAAGCTCCACGATCTCAGACCGCCAAAGGGGGCGCGCCGCCCGCCGAAGCGGGTCGGCCGCGGGATCGGTTCCGGCCACGGCAAAACGGCGACCAAGGGGCACAAGGGCCAGCTTGCGCGGTCGGGCGGCGGCAAGGGGCCCGGGTTCGAAGGCGGCCAGACCCCGCTCCACCGGAGGCTCCCGAAGGCCCGCCGGTTCACCAACGCCCCGTTCCGCAAGGAGTTCGCGGTGGTCAACGTGGAGGATCTGGCGCGGGCGTTCGAGCCGGGGTCGACCGTGACGCCCGAGGCGCTTCTCGAACGGCGGCTCGTCCGGGAGCTGAAGGACGGCGTCAAGGTCCTGGGCAACGGCGAGGTCGATCGGGCGCTGGCCGTCCGGGCGCACCGGTTCTCGAAGCAGGCCATTGAGAAGATCCAGGCGGCCGGAGGCACCGTCGAGGTGATCTCGAAGTGATAGAGGCGCTGCGCAACGCCGCCCGGATCGAGGACCTGCGCAACAAGCTCCTGTACACGGTGGCGATGCTGGCCATCTTCCGGGTCGGGTCCTACATCCCCGTTCCAGGCGTGGACGCGGCCGCCCTGGCCGAGCGGTTCCGCACGGGGACCGCGAACATCTTCAGCTTCCTGGACCTGTTCGCCGGCGGCGCGTTCACCAACTTCTCCGTGTTTGCCCTGAGCGTGACGCCGTACATCACCTCGTCCATCATCGTGCAGCTCCTGACCGTGGTCATCCCGAAGCTGGAGGAACTGGCCAAGGAGGGGGTCGAGGGCCGCAAGCAGCTGGCTCAGTACACCCGGTGGGGTACGGTGGCGCTGGCCGTGGTCCAGGCCATCGGCGTCGTCAGCCTGGCGAGGGCGTACAACGTGCTGTACGACACGAGCTTGTTCAGCATGGCGCTCATCGTCGTGACGCTGACCGCCGGCACCGTCCTGCTCATGTGGATTGGCGAGAAGATATCGGAGAACGGGATCGGCAACGGTATTTCGCTCATCATCTTCGCCGGGATCGTGGCGCGGCTCCCTGCTACGGCGGTCAACGTGGTGCGGGCTGTCGGCGAGGGCGGCATCAACCTGCTGAGCGTGATCTTCGCCCTGCTCCTGGCCGTTGCGCTCATCGCCGCCATCATCGTGGTGCAGGAGGGCCAGCGGCGGATCCCGGTGCAGTACGCCAAGCGGGTGGTCGGGCGGCGCATGTACGGGGGCCAGACCACTCACATCCCGATGCGGGTCAACCAGGCGGGCGTCATCCCCATTATCTTCGCCTCGTCGGTGCTGCTGTTCCCGATGACCCTCGCGCAGTTCATACCGACGGCGGCATCGTTGACCCGCTGGCTTGACTACGGGACGCCGCTTTACAATATGCTTTACGCCATCCTCGTGGTGTTCTTCACCTACTTCTACACGGCCATCACGTTCAACCCGCGTGACGTGGCCGACAACATGAAGAAGTACGGCGGCTTCATCCCGGGCATCCGCCCGGGGCAGCCCACCGCGGAGTACCTGGACAGGGTCCTGACGCGGATCACCCTGGCAGGGGCTCTGTTCCTTGCGTTCATCGCTCTGGGGCCGTTCCTGCTGGCGGGGCTCACGGGGATTCCCAGGGCGTTCGTCAGCATCGGGGGTACGGGCCTCTTGATCGTGGTGGGCGTGGCGCTCGACACCCTCAAGCAGATCGAAGCGCACCTGCTGATGCGGCAATACGAAGGGTTCATCCGGTGAGGGGAGCACGCATGCGCGCGGTGATGCTGGGGCTTCCTGGGGCCGGGAAAGGGACGCAGGCGGAGCGGCTGGCTGCGGCCCTGGGCGTACCGCACATCTCTACCGGCGCCATCTTCCGCCAGGCAGTGCAGCAGGGGACCCAACTGGGCCGGCAGGCGCGGGCGTACATGGAGCGGGGCGCCCTGGTACCCGACGAGATCACCGTGGGCATCGTGCGCGAACGCCTGGAGAGCCCCGATTGCCGTGCCGGGTTCATCCTGGACGGGTTTCCTCGTAACCTCGCGCAGGCCGAACGCCTGGACGAGGCGCTGGATCGCACGGGCAGCCGGCTGGATGCCGTCATAAACCTGGCGGTGCCCGAAGAAGAGGCCGTGCGGCGCATCACCAGCCGGCGGGTCTGCACGCAGTGCGGGGCGACCTACGGGGCCGGCGAACCCAGGGAGCCGTCCACGGGCAGGGTGCTGGACGTCTGCCCCGAGTGCGGCGGAAAGCTGGCGCAGCGCGGGGACGACTCAGAAGAGGTGGTGCGCCAGCGCCTGCGGGTCTACCAGGAGAACACGCGGCCGCTGGTCGACTACTACGCCTGCCGGGGCGTCCTGGTCAACGTCGACGGGATCGGCACGGTAGACCAGGTGTTCGAGGCCGTGCTGGCGGCGCTGAGAGCACGGGGGCTGGCGAGCACGCCAGTATGATTGTCATCAAGCGGCCGGACGAGATCCGCCGCATGCGGGCGGCGGGTCAGATCGTGGGCCAGTTGCTCCTTGAAATCGAAAGGCGCGTTCGCCCGGGGGTTACCACGAGGGATCTGGATCGCTTCGCCGAGGAGTTCATCCGGGCAAGGGGCGGTGTGCCGTCGTTCAAGGGATACCGGGGCTATCCGGCGAGCATCTGCACCTCGGTCAACGAACAGGTCGTGCACGGCATCCCGGCCGAGCGGCGGCTGCGCGAGGGCGACGTCCTCTCCGTGGACGTCGGGGTCTTTCTCGACGGGTACCACGGGGACGGGGCCCGCACTTTTGCAGTGGGGGAAGTGGATCCGGAGGCTCGCCGGCTCCTGGAGGTCACTGAGCGGGCGCTTCTCGCCGGCATCGAGGCGGCGCGACCCGGCCGCCGGGTCTCGGACATTGGCCACGCCGTCCAGCAGGTGGTGGAGGCGGCCGGCTTTTCGGTGGTCAGAGAATTCGTGGGCCACGGCATCGGCCAGCAGATGCACGAGGACCCGCAGGTGCCCAACTTCGGGCCACCCGGCAGGGGCGCGAGGCTCCAGCCGGGCATGACGCTTGCCATCGAGCCGATGGTGAACGAGGGCGTCAGTGATGTTACAATCCTGGAGGACAACTGGACGGCCGTGACGGTGGACGGGCGCCGGTCGGCTCACTTCGAGCACACGGTGGCCATCACCGAAGATGGCCCGATGGTGTTGACGCTGCCATGACGGGCGTGGACGCGCCGGACGAGGCGGTGCGGCACTTTCAGCTCGGGCAGCTGGTCACGTCGCGTGCCGGGCGGGACAGCGGGCGCCCCTACCTGGTGGTGGGGATCCGCCCGGATGGCAAGGTGCTCGTTGCGGATGGCCGCCACCGCCCGGTGGCGAGGGCCAAGGCGAAAAACCCGCGCCACCTTTGGCGGCACGACCGGGTGGCGCCGTCGGTGTCGGAGCAGCTGAGGCTGGGGAAGCCCGTCAGCGACGGGGATCTGGCCCGGGCGCTGGACGAACTCCTGGGCGACCAGGAGCGCCCGGCGGGGTGAAAGGATGAGGTCATGGGCAGGCAGGACGTCATAGAGGTGGAGGGTACGGTTATCGAGCCCCTGCCGAACGCGATGTTCCGGGTGGAGCTCGAGAACGGGCACCGGGTCCTCGCCCACATATCGGGCAAGATGCGGATGAACTTCATCCGGATCCTGCCGGGCGACAAGGTGACCGTGCAGCTTTCCCCCTATGACCTGACGCGCGGCCGCATCGTTTACCGCAAGCGTTAGAGATGCGCACAGGGCCGGGGCACGGACCGGGTGCCAGGCTCGGGCCGCCGATAACACGGGCCTGCCCGAAGGCTTGTATTTTTTCCGGAGAGGTCAGGTATAATCGATGAAAGTGCGGGCATCTGTCAAGCGGATTTGCGAGAAGTGCAAGATCATCCGCCGCCACGGGCGCGTGATGGTAATCTGTGAGAACCCCAAGCACCGCCAGCGGCAGGGTTAAGGCTTCGCGGCTTTTCGTGATGTTGACGGCGTGAAGGAGTGGTGGTCGAAGGTATGGCACGCATCGCCGGAGTGGATCTGCCGCGCGACAAGCGGGTCGAGGTGGCCCTGACGTACATTTACGGCATCGGGCGTTCCAGCGCCCGCGCCATCCTTGCCAGGACTCAGGTGAACCCCGACACCCGCGTCCGGGATCTCACTGAAGACGAGATCACGCGCCTGCGCGAAATCATCGAGCGGGAATACAAGGTGGAAGGCGAACTGCGCCGGGAGGTAGCCGCCAACATCAAGCGGCTCATCGACATCGGGTCCTACCGGGGGCTCCGCCACAAGCGGGGTCTTCCGGTGCGGGGCCAGAGGACGCGTACCAATGCCAGGACTCGAAAGGGTCCCCGGCGCACCGTGGGCGTGAAGCGCAAGAAGACGTGAGGGGGAAGCGGGAGCAAAGATGCCTGAGCCGCGCCGCCGGGTAACCCGGGTTCGGCACCGGGAACGCAAGAACATCCCGTCCGGAGTGGCCCACATCAAGTCGACGTTCAACAACACGACGGTGACCATCACCGACAAGCAGGGCAACGTGATTGCGTGGGCGAGTT